>NZ_RHFJ01000005.1:0-101705 GCF_003718675.1 Marichromatium sp. AB32 | reverse complement strand
ATCTGGGCTCGAACCCGAGCCCGGCGAACGCCCCCCCGAGCGCAACCTGATCGGTGCGGCGCTGAACCAGCTCGCGGTGAGTTTCGATCCCAGGCACGGCGGTTTCGGCGCCGCGCCCAAGTTCCCGCACGCCCCGGAGCTGGCGCTGTTGCTGCGTAGCGCGGCGCGCGGTGATCGCCCCGGCGAGGATGCGCCCGGACCGCTGGAGATGGCCCGCGTCAGCCTCGAGCGGATGATCCGCAGCGGGCTCAACGACCAGCTCGGCGGCGGCTTCTGTCGTTACGCCGTCGATGCCCAGTGGATGATCCCCCACTTCGAGAAGATGCTCTACGACAATGCCGCGCTGCTCGCGCTCTGCTGCGACCTCCACGCCTGTACCGGCGAGCAGCTGTTTCGCAGCGCCGCCGAGTCCACCGCCGATTGGGTGCTGCGCGAGATGCAGTCGCCCGAGGGGGGGTATTACTCGAGCCTGGATGCCGACAGCGAGGGCGAGGAAGGGCGCTTCTATCTGTGGGAGCGCGAGCAGGTCCGGGCGCTGCTGCCCGAGGCCGAGTATCGTCCCTTCGCCGCGGTCTACGGGCTCGACCGTCCGCCGAACTTCGAGGGCCGCTGGCATCTGCACGGCCATCTCACCCCGGCGGCGGTGGCCGCCGCCCAGGGGCTGACCCTCGAACAGGTGCAGTCGCTGCTCGGCGCGGCGCGCGCCACCCTGTTCGCCGAGCGCGAGCGGCGCGTGCGCCCGGGCCGCGACGACAAGGTGCTCGGTGCCTGGAACGCGCTGATGATCGGCGCCATGGCCCGTGCCGCGCGGGTGCTCGAGCGCGACGACTATCTGGAGTCGGCCGAGCAGGCGCTCGGCTGCGTGCGTGAGCGACTGTGGCGCGATGGCCGCTTGCTGGCGAGCTATCGCGACGGTCGCGCGGCCTTCGACGCCTATCTCGACGACCACGCGTTGCTGCTCGCCGCAGTGCTCGACCTGTTGCAGACGCGCTGGTCGAGCGCTGATCTGGCGTTTGCCATCGAGCTGGCCGAGACCCTGCTCGCGCGTTTCCACGACCCCGAGGCGGGCGGCTTCTGGTTCACCGCCCACGATCACGAACGCCTGATCCACCGCACCAAGCCGCTCGCCGACGAGACCCTGCCCGCGGGCAACGGGGTCGCGGCGCTGGCGCTGCAGCGTCTCGGCCATCTGGTCGGCGAGCCGCGCTATCTCGCCGCCGCCGAGGGCACGCTGCGTCTGGCCGCGACCGCGATGCGCCGGCTGCCCCACGCCCACGCCACCCTGCTCTGCGCCCTCGACGAATGGCTCGACCCGCCCGAGCAGTTGGTGATCCGCGCCAGTGACGAGCTGTTGGCGAGCTGGCGGCGCGAGGCGCAGCGCGGCTATCGCGCCGATCGACTGGTGTTTGCCATCCCCGAGGACGCCGAGTCGTTGCCGCCGGTGCTCGCGGCCATGGCACCCGGGCCGCGTCCGCGGGTCTATCGCTGTGTCGGCACCCACTGCGAGGCGCCGCGCGAGCAGCTCTGAGCCGCGCGCCGCCCGCCCCCGATGCGCCGCCCGCGGCGGCGCGGTATCGAGACCAATGGATCGCTGCTGCGATCGAGGAGCCCTGGATGACCCGCAACCCACCGCGCCGCGCGCTCGCGCTGCTCGACTGGATCTACAACCCGCTGCGCCGGCTGCCGGTAAGCGCCGTCTACGACCTGCTCGGAACCGACTCGCCGGCCGCCGGCGGGCACTATCTCAACCTCGGCTACTGGGCCGAGGCCGACGAACTCGACGCCGCCTGCCGCGCCCTGGTCGATCTGGTCGGTGCGCGCGCCGGCATGGCGCCGGGCAAGCGGGTGCTCGATCTCGGCTTCGGCTTCGGCGAGCAGGACCTGCAGTGGATGCGCACCCTCGGCCCCGAGGCCATCGTCGGGCTCAATGTCACCGGCTCGCAGGTGGCGCTGGCGCGCGAACGGGTGGCCGCCGCCGGCGAGTCGGCGCGTATCGACCTGCGCCAGGGCTCGGCCACCGAGCCGGGACTCGAGCCGGGGTCGTTCGATATCGTCGTCGCGCTCGAGTGCGCCTTCCATTTCCGTACCCGCGAGCGCTTCTTCGCCGAGGCGCTGCGGCTGTTGCGTCCGGGCGGGCGGCTGGTGCTCGCCGACATCCTGCCGCTGGCGCCGGCCGAGGGCTGGCCGCGGCGGCTGGCGCAGCGGTGGTCGTGGCGCGAGGTCGCCACCAAGTTCGCGATCCCGGCAGAGAACGCCTATCCGCGCGCCGAGTACGCCGAGCGGCTGCGTGCCTGCGGTTTCACCGGGGTCGAGGTCGAGTCGATCCGCGACCGGGTCTATGCCCCGCTGCACGCCTATCTGCGCGCCAATCCCGAGCGGCTCTCGACCCTGCCGCCGGCGCTGCGCACGGCGGTGCGCTTCGGGCTGTGGCTCGAGCCCGAGACCGTGTTCGCCGGACTCGACTACGTGCTCGCCAGCGCCGAGCGTCCGGCGACCGATCAGTAGATCCAGGGGATGAACTTGCTCACCCGGCGGGCATAGTCGGCATACTCGGGGTGGCGCTCGCGCAGCCACCCCTCTTCCTTGCCGGCCTTGTAGTCGAAGAACAGGAAGCCGATCACCAGGATCGCCAGATGCGTCAGGCTGAGGCTGAACAGCACCCAGGCGAGCGCGGCGAACAGCTGGCTGCTGTAGAGCGGATGGCGCACCAGGGCATAGATCCCGTGCTGGACCAGCTGGTTGTGCTCGACCGGGTAGGGCAGCGGGGTGAGATAGTCGCGGATGTGCATCGAGCCGACCGCGCCGAGCACCATGGCGAAGGTGCCGAGCGCGATCAGCACCGCCCAGCGCAGCGGCGCCATCGCCTCGAGGATGCCGGGGGTGAGCCAGGGGTTCCAGCTCGGGGTGAGGACGAAGCCGAAGAAGAGCACGAACTGGAGGGCGACGAGGTGCTCGCCGCGTCGGCCCTGGAGACGGGATAAGAGGGACATGATGACTCCTTGCGCGATGGGTGATGGGTGGTCGGGGTGGCCGCCGGTCGGTCGTCGGCGCCGGCTGCGGGATGCCGGATGCGGCGGTTTTCGATACACTGCCGGTCCTTGAGAATCAAGCCATCCGGTGATTTCGAGTCCCGTGCCCACATCCAGCCAACCCGCCCAGTCCGGCTTCATCTGGCCGATCCGTGTCTATTACGAGGATACCGACGCCGCCGGCGTGGTCTTCTACGCCAATTATCTCCGCTTCTTCGAGCGTGCGCGCACCGAATGGTTGCGTGAGCTTGGCTACGAGCAGGACGAGCTGCGCGCACGCGAGGGGGTGTTGTTCGTGGTGCGTCGCGTCGAGATCGACTATCTCGCCGCAGCGCGCTTCAACGAGCGGTTGAACGTTCACACCCGGCTGACCCGGATCGGCGGGGCGAGCATGGCCTTTGACCAGGAGTTGGTGCGCGAGGCCGACGGCGAACTCTGTTGCCGGGGCACGGTCAAGGTGGGCTGTATCGATGCCGCGGGCGAGGCGCTGCGCCCGACGCGCATCCCGCCCCGGCTGCTCGCCGACATTCGCCGCACGGTCGCGGAGTGACCCATCATGACCTCTGATCTGTCGTTGTTGGCCCTGGTGATGCAGGCAAGCCTGGTGGTGCAGCTGGTGCTGCTGATCCTGGTGCTCGCCTCGGTCGTCTCCTGGACCATGATCATCGATCGCGCGCGGGTGCTCGGTCGGGCGCGCAAGCTCGCCGACGCCTTCGAGGAGCGCTTCTGGAGCGGTGGCGATCTCAGCGCGCTCTACAAGGAGCTGGGACAGGACGGGCGCAGTGCGCGCGGGCTGGCGGCGATCTTCCGCGCCGGCTTCAAGGAATACGTGCGCATGCGCAAGGCCGCCGGCGTCGACCCGATGACCGTGCTGCAGGCCTCCGAGCGGGCGATGCGGGTGGCGCTGAGTCGCGAGCTCGATCGGCTCGAGAACAACCTCGCCTTCCTCGCCACGGTCGGCTCGATCAGCCCCTATGTCGGGCTGTTCGGCACCGTCTGGGGCATCATGCAGGCCTTCCACGCCCTCGGTAACGTCGAACAGGCGACCCTGGCGCTGGTCGCGCCGGGTATCTCCGAGGCGTTGATCGCCACCGCCATCGGCTTGTTCGCCGCCATCCCCGCGGTGGTCGCCTACAACCGTTATACCGATCAGGTCGAGCGCCTCAGCAACCGCTACGAGGAGTTCATGGAAGAGTTCTCGACCTTGCTGCAACGTCAGGGGCGGGGCTGAGCCCCGGGAGTATCCGAGCCTTGAGCAGACGCGCGCGCAGTCGCAATCGCCGCCGCTTGGTGGCCGAGATCAATGTCGTCCCCTATATCGACGTGATGCTGGTGTTGCTGGTCATCTTCATGGTGACCGCCCCCATGATCACCATGGGGGTCAAGGTCAACCTGCCGCGCGCCCAGGCCGGGGCGGTCACCTCCGAGAGTGGTGACTCTGTGGTGATCAGCGTCGATCAGTTCGGTGACTACTACATCGACATCGGCGAGGATCGCGACCAGCCGGTGGGCGAGGAGGCGCTGTTCGAGCGCATCGGCAAGGTCCTCGACTACGCCCCGCAGACACCGGTGCTGGTCAAGGGCGACAGCGCCGTCGACTATGGTCGGGTGGTCAACGCGATGGTGATCGCTCAGGCCGCCGGGGCCGCCGAGGTCGGACTCATCACCCTGCCGCCGGAGCATGACGGACCCTGACCATGTTGCAGATCCTGCGGCGTGACCCCGGGGCGCTCTACTGGTCGCTGGGGCTGCATCTGTTGTTCGCGCTGCTGCTGTTCGTCGGCGTGCGCTTCACCCAGGACGCGAGCAACGGCGGCGATCGCCCGCGCGTGGTCCAGGCCAGCGTGCTCGGCGACCCGGCACTGAGCGCCCGTGTCCAGGAGGTGCGCGAACGGCTCGATCCCGAGGCGCGCGCCGAGGCCGAGCGTCGCGCCGCCGAAGAGGCCGCACGTCTTGAGGCGGAGCGCCGCGCCGCCGAGGAGGCCGCCCGTCGCGAGGCCGAACGTCAGGCCGCCGCGGCCCGTGCCGAGGCCGAGCGTCGCGCCGCCGAAGAGGCCGCACGCCGTGAGGCGGAGCGCCGCGCCGCCGAGGAAGCCGCCCGTCGCGAGGCCGAACGTCAGGCTGCTGCGGCTCGCGCCGAGGCCGAGCGCCGCGAGGCCGAGCGTCAGGCCGCCGCGGCCCGCGCCGAGGCCGAGCGCCGTGCCGCCGAAGAAGCCGCACGCCGTGAGGCCGAGCGCCGCGCCGCCGCGGAGGCCGCGCGCCGTGAAGCGGAACGCCGTGCCGCCGAGGAGGCCGCCCGTCGCGAGGCCGAGCGTCAGGCCGCCGCAGCCCGTGCCGAGGCCGAGCGTCGCGCTGCCGAAGAGGCCGCACGCCGTGAGGCGGAACGCCGAGCTGCGGAAGAGGCAGCCCGCCGCGAGGCCGAACGCCAGGCCGCTGCGGCGCGCCAGGAGCGCATCGAGCGCGAGGCCGAGCAGATGGCCGAACTCGAGCGGCAGCGATTCGAGGACGAGATCGCGCGCGAGGCCGAGCGACTCGAGGCCGAGGCGGCCGAGACCGAGACCGCGCGCCGATCGCCGTCGGTCGTCGCCGGCGGCGGTGGTGGCGGGCTGAGCAGCGCCGAGCAGCGCCAGATCGACTACTACAAGGGCGTGATCGGGGACCGTGTCCGCCAGCACTTCGCCTATCCGCCCGGTATGTCCGAGGGGCTGAGCGTGGAGTTAGAGGTGCGGGTGACCTCGGTTGGCATCATCGTCCCGGGGAGCGTGGTGATGCTGCGCTCCAGCGGCACCCCGGCCTTCGATCAGGCGGCGCTCGCCGCGCTGGATAACGCCCAGCCGCTGCCGGTGCCCACCGGGGCGCTCTTCGACCAGTTCCGTGAATTCACCTTTACCTTCCGACCCTGATCAGGGGGGGCGTGTCATGACCCGATCCATCCCATCGTTGCTCATCCTCTGCGCCTTCCTGGCGGTCTTGCTGCCCGGCACCGCGCTGGCGCGGCTGAACATCGAGATCACCGGCGGGGTCGAGGCCGCGCAACCGATCGCCGTGGTGCCCTTCGGGTTCGCGGGAGGCGGGAGCGCCTCGGTCGATCCCGGCGCGGTGATCGCCGCCGATCTCGCCCGCACCGGTCGCTTCGCGCCGATGCCGACACGCGACATGCTCGACCAGCCGACCTCCCACGAGGAGGTCGACCTGCGCGACTGGCGCCTGCTCGACATGAACAACCTGGTGATCGGGCAGGTCGTGCGCGAGGGCGCGCGCTACCGCATCAGCTTCATCCTCTACGACGTCTTCCGCGGCGAGCGTCTGGCCGGCGCCACCCTGACGGCCACCGCCGCCGGGCTGCGCAACGCCGCACACCGCATCGCCGACCAGATCCATGAGACGCTGACCGGCATCCCCGGCGTGGCCGCCACCCGCATCGCCTATATCAGCGCCACCGGCCGCGGCGAGAACGCCCGCGTCACCTTGCAGGTGGCCGACGCCGACGGCTACAACCCGCAGGTGATCGTCTCCTCGACCGAGCCGATCATGTCCCCGGCCTGGTCGCCGGACGGGCGCCGCATCGCCTATGTCTCCTTCGAGAGCCGCCGTCCGGCGATCTATGTACAGGAGCTGGCCAGCGGTCGGCGCGAGCGGGTGGCGAGTTACCCCGGCATCAACAGCTCGCCGGCCTTCTCGCCCGACGGACGGCGTCTGGCGATGACCCTGTCGAAGGACGGCAACCCCGAGATCTACGTGCTCGATCTCGACTCGCGCGCGCTCACCCGGCTCACCGATCACTTCGCCATCGACACCGAACCGGCCTGGTCGCCCGATGGCTCGCACCTGGTGTTCACCTCCGGGCGGGGCGGCAATCCGCAGATCTATCGCGTCCCGGCCAGCGGCGGGGCGGTCTCCCGGGTGAGCTTCGAGGGTGACTACAACGCCTCTCCGGTCTATGCCCCCGATGGTCGCTCGATCGCCATGGCGCGCCGGATCAACGGCGCCTTCCGCATCGCCTTGCTCGACGTCGAGCGCGGCTTCTCGCGTCTGCTCAGTCGCGGGCCGCTCGACGAGTCGCCGAGTTTCGCGCCGAATTCGAGCATGGTAATTTACGCCACCACCCATGGCGGTCGCGCGGTGCTCGCCGCCGCCGCCGTCGACGGCGGTGCCAATCAGCGTCTCACCCAGGGAACCGACCAGGTGCGCGAGCCGGCCTGGTCACCCATGGTGCAGTAAGGAGTCAGACTCATGCGCATCCACCCTTGGTCCCTGTTGCCCGGCGTTCTTCTGCTGGTGCTCGCCGGGTGCTCGACCACGCCTCGCCAGGGCGCCGACGGCGCCGCGGTGGACGGCGCGACGGGGACGCCTGGCGGCGGCGCCGGCGCGGAGGTCTCGACCGCCGGCATCGACGGCGAGGACGCCCGTTACGCCGGTCCCTGGGAGGACCCGGCCAACCCACTCTCCAAACGCGTCATCTATTTCGGCTATGACAACGCCGAGATCGCCCCCGAGTACGTGGCGCTGATCCGCACCCACGCCCGTTATCTCGGCACCCATCCGCAGGTGCGTGTCACCCTCGAGGGCCATACCGACGAGCGCGGCACCCGCGAGTACAACCTCGCGCTCTCCGATCAGCGCGCCGATTCGGTGCGCCGGGTGATGCTCGCCGAGGGGGTGCGCGCCGATCAGCTCGAGGTGATCGGTTATGGCGAGGAGCGTCCGGCCTCGCCGGGACAGAGCGAGTCGTCCTGGCGGCTGAACCGGCGTGTGGTCATCGAGTACTGAGGAGGCGCGAATGCGAGTCCCGCAGAGAGTTCGTGGCGGCCTCGGGGTCGTCGTCACCCTGGTGCTGAGCGCCGCCGCCGCGCCGGTACTCGCCGTCGACGCCCGGCTCGAGGACCGGGTGGCGCGGCTCGAGCGCGTCATCGAACACCAGCGTGGCTCGGACATCGAGCTCCAGCTCCAGCAACTGCAGAGCGAGATGCAGGCGCTGCGCGGTCAGGTCGAGGTCCAGCAGTTCGAGATCCAGCGTCTCGAGCGTCAGTTGCGCCAGCAGTCGATCGACATCGACGCCCGGCTCAACGGCGCCCGCGCGCGCCCCGAGACCCCGGAGCCGCCGGCCGTGCTCGAGGCCCCGGTCGATATCAACCAGCCCGAGCCCGCGCCGGTTCGACCGGCCACGCCCGGCGGCGGCCCCGGCGCCGGCGTCCCCTCGCTGCCGAGCCCGGAGACCGCCGCCGGCGACGAACGCGACGCCTACGGCAAGGCCTTCGATCTGCTCAAGGCGCGCAAGTACGACCAGGCCCGTGCCGCCTTCGAGTCGCTGCTCGGGCGCTATCCGCAGGGACGCTATGCCGACAACGCCCGCTACTGGCTCGGCGAGACCTTCTATGGTCAGCGCGACTACGACGCCGCGCTGACCGCCTTCGAGGATCTGGTGCGCCGTCACCCGGCCAGCCCCAAGGTCCCCGGTGCGTTGCTGAAGATGGGCTACATCCACTTCGAGCAGCGCGATTTCGAGCAGTCGCGCGCGCGCCTCGAACAGGTCATCGACAACTACCCCAACAGCACCGAGTCGCGCCTGGCCCGCGCGCGTCTGGCGCGGCTCGACGAGGTCGAGGGCGCTGGCGGACGCTAGGGTTTACATTGCGCCGATGGTTTACGTATAATTCTCGGTCTTCGGCGCCCTTAGCTCAGTTGGTAGAGCATCTGACTTTTAATCAGGTGGTCGTTGGTTCGAACCCAACAGGGCGCACCAGAAAATGCAACGGCCCGGACGTTCAGCGTCCGGGCCGTTTTTCGTTGTGTCCAGGGCTTTCCGGCCTGCTTGAGCGAGAGGGGCGTCCCTCTCTCCGCCCCGAGCCCGAGGGTTGGGCCTTTCCGGCCTGCTTGCGACGGTCTCGGGGCCGTTCATGATCACTCTCCCCGCGACCGTGCTCGGTCGCTGGCGCGCACCTGATGCCTTGAGATGCGTGTGGCGAGCCGCTGCATCGTCCGCCTCCAACGCTGATACCGTCAGCTCTCGGGCAGGGCCATCGAGTCGATGCTCTCGTCCCTTGCGCATTGCCTGCCGTTGAGCAACGCCGCTTCGTCCTCAGGCCTGTCTTTGTGTTTCGATCGTTTCTGGCTATGGTTAGCGATCGAGGGTGTCGACCAAGGCGGGGCTGGGCTTGATCTCCAGACCCCGATGTCCGGTCGATCCGGCTCGCTTTGGGTTTTGCATACACGATATTGCGCGATGGAGTGCCTGCCATGGACTGGCTTCACGATCTGCTCGCCCGCGACGTCCTGCGTGGGTTGGGTGAGTGGTCCGATCATGCGATCCGGTGGATCGCGACCTTCTTCGACCAGCAGTCCAAGCCGCTCGCAACCCTCTCCGCCGTCATCACCGTGCTGATGGCGGTCGCCACGGTGTTGTCCTGGTTGAGGCGGCGGCTCGCCGTGGCGCGCGGTGCCGAGGCGCGGCTGCTGCTCTCGACGCCGACCGACTCGGCCACCCTCAATCGCTATAGCGCGCGGGCGGTGACGGTGCTCGGGCGTGACCGCGAGTGGGGCGAGCTGCTGCGCTTTCTCAAGGCCGAGAGCGCCTTCTGCTGGTTACAGCTCGCCGGTTCCGGCGGACAGGGCAAGAGCCGCCTGGCGTTGGAGCTGATCGATCAGGCGCAGGGCAAGGGCTGGGTGGCCGGGTTTCTCGATGTCGAGGACATTCGCCGGTTCGGGGACGGTTGGACCAAGTGGTGGCCGGACCGGCCGCACCTGATCGTCATCGACTACATCATCGGCAGGGAGGCCGAGATCAAGCCGGTGCTGCAGGGGCTGGCGCGCCGTGCGCGGCTGATCCGCAGGCGACGGCGCGGTCGGGTACGCGTGCTGTTGCTCGAGCGTCAACGTTGGGACCGCGGCGGGATCGGAGGCGCGCGTCATGCCGTCGGCGGAGCCGACTCTGCGCCGGCGATCGCCGGCGAGGCGCGGGCCGAGTGGTTCATCCGTCTCGCCGAGCATCACGACGGTAGCGATGCGGTGCTGATGGAGAGTCGTTTCGAGCGTGGGGTGATCGAGCTGTGCAAGCTCGACCAGGCCGCGCTCGTCGAGATCGTCCGCGCGGTCGCGCGTCAGGCCGCGCCGGCGCCCGAGCCGATGCTGCCCGATGCGGCGCTGATCGCCGAGCAACTGGCGCGGATCGATGGCGAGGGGCGCCCGCTCTATGCCTATTTTCTTGGGCAGATGCTCGCCGACGGGGGCAAGAACACTGGCTGGCAGCGCGATGACCTGCTGGCCGCGACCCTCAATCGCGAGCAGGGCGCGCGCTGGCGGCGTTGTCTGGGGGAGGGCGATTTGCCCTGTCTCGGCGATGGCAGCGGCGCCGAGCGCATGGCGGTGCTGGCGACCATCACCGGGGGGCTCGACTGTGTCGACGCGGTGCGTCGGGGGTTGCTCTCGCCGTTGAGTTCGACCCTCCGGCGTCAGGTACTGGTGTTGGTCGACGGTTGTCTCGATCAGTGCGCCACCGGCCCCTCGCACCAGATTCCGCCGGTGCTGCCCGACCTGCTCGGCGAGTGGTTCGTGTTGAGCGCCTTCGACAAGGGGGTCGCCCCCGAGGAGTTGATGGACCGGGCCTGGCGTCTGGCGCCCCGAGCGACCGCAGGCTTCCTGCAGCGCATCGTCCAGGACTTTCCCGAGCACCCGGTGACCGCCCTGCTGCTGGAGCTGGCCCCGCCGGAGCCGCCGGCCTGGGAGGCCCTGGTCGAGGCCGCGTCGACGATCCTCGCCCATCTCCACCGGGCGCGCCGTCCCTTCCCCGAGCAGATGACGCGGGCGCTGATCGCCGCCGCCGAGACCGGCGATGGGCGAGCGATGTCGAACCTCGGGGTGTGCTATCACACCGGTCAGGGCCTGCCGGTGAATCTGCACGAGGCGGTGCGTTGGTATCGTCGGGCGGCCGAGGCCGGTGTCGGTCGGGCGATGACCAACCTCGGGCTCTGTCACGAGCGCGGCGACGGTGTCGTCGCCGATCCGGCCGAGGCGGTGCGCTGGTATCGCCGGGGCGCCGAGGTCGGTCACGGTCGGGCCATGGTCCATCTCGGGGTGCATTACTCCACCGGCCAGGGCGTGCCGCAAAGCGTCGAGGAAGCGGTGCGCTGGTACCTCCAGGGCGCGCGGGCGGGAGACGGCCGGGCGATGGCGCTGCTGGGCATCTGCTATCAAGGCGGGCAGGGCGTGGCGCGCGACATCGACGTGGCGCTCGACTGGTTCCGACGTGGCGCCGAGGCCGGCGACTGCGGCGCGATGGTCAGTCTCGGGGTCTGTTATCACACCGGCCAGGGTGTACCGCTGGATCTGCGGATGGCCGAGTGCTGGTATCGGCGCGGGGCCGAGGCCGGCAGCGAGGTCGCCAGACAGCGGTTGGGCCTGATCCAGAGCGAGACGGATACGGCCCGGCCCGAGGTCGCCGCACTCGGGGTGGAGGACATCCGCACCTCGCAGCCGAGCTTCACCTATATCCAGGCGTAACGCGTCGCGCCTCGCTGTGGTCGCGTCTGGCCCGTCGGGGCGCGGCCGCCGTGCGCATCGCCGCGCCGCACCGCCCGACCATCAGCAGCCCACCCGGCTCGTTATGAGCGTCGCTCCCGGAGTGGGCTGCGGCGCTCGGTCGCCGTCTCTTTGGCCATGACCGCGACTCTCTGATGAAAAGACAGGTCAGCTAGACGTTCATTCCTCCTCTAGATGGCCCCGTTGCAGGATGCCGGATTGCCGTTAGGCACGATGTGTGGCGTTGTCGTCCCTCCTTGGGGAGGGCTGCGTTGCGGTCTCGGTCGGCTGGAGTGGTCGTCGGGTCGATGCTCCGTCGGCGGACCGCTCGTCCGTCGCAAGCCGATCTTTTGGGGCACGTTCGACAAGGTTGTCAGCCATTCGCATCTCGGCTAGACCACGGTAAGGTGGGCCGGTGTGGCGCCGCCCGGCGGGCGTTTGCGGCGCTTCTGTCAAACTGCGGCGTTTCTCGGGCGTCAACGCCCGGTATACTGGGCCGCTTCGTTGCCAGTCATGCGGCGCTGGTCTGTCATGGATGGAGTCCGGCGCGTGATTATGTTTTGGTTGAGCAGGACATCGTGTCTACCGGGCCTGCGGCAGGCGGTGGGCGCACAAGGATAGAGATGATTCAATGTCTCCAGCCGATTTTGCGATACGGGGCCGGCGCTGCATGGATGATCCCGAGTGGACCGCGCGGGCGGTACGGACGGCCCTGCGCGGCGATGTCGGCGAGCTGCCGCCGGCACCGGCGGCGGCGGTCAAGCTGCTGCGTCTGACCAACGACGAGAGCAGCGATATCGCCGCCATCTCGCGGGTGATCGAGACCGAGCCCGCGCTCACCGCCAAGGTGCTGCAGGTCGTCAACTCCGCCTTCTACGGTTTTCCCCGACGTATCCGCTCGATCTCGCGGGCGGTCACCCTGCTGGGCTTTTCGGCGGTCCGTCAGGCGGCGCTGCACGCGTTGTTCTTCGAGGGCATGGTCGGGCGCGGCGGGCAGGGCGGTTTCGATCGCATCTACTTCTGGCAGCACTGTCTGCTGGTCGCCATCCTCAGCCGCAGCATCGGTGAGCGCGTCGGCCACCCCGACCCGGATGCGCTCTATGCCGCCGGGCTGCTGCACGATCTCGGCAAGGTGATCCTCGAATCGCATGGCCGGGTGCGCTACAGCGACTTTCTCGCCGCCGCGACCAACTCCGGCAACCCCATCCGCGACGACGAGCAGACCTTCTTCGGCGTCTCGCACGATCAGGTCGGTGCGGTGGTGTGCGGGGACTGGGATCTGCCGGAGCTGATCTGTCGGGTGCAGTCGCTGCACCATTGCGCGATCGCCGACAGCGGGCTCGACGCCGAGCGCGCGCGCGAGGTGGCGATCGTCTCGCTGGCCGACTTCATCGCCTGGACCCAGGGGATCGGCTCGGTCGATCTGGTCGGCTGCCCGCTGCTCGCCCCCGAGGTGCCGGCGCTGATCGCGCTCGATCAGCTCGACCTGGCCGAGCTGCTCGCCCAGGCCGATCGCGAGGTGAGCGAGATCGGCGGCTTCTACGGGGTCCGCTTCCCCTCGGTGATGCAGCTGCGCGCGAACATGATCAATACCGCCATCGGGCTGTGTCGCCACGATGCGCCGCCGTTGCCGTACGGTGGGCGCAGCAGCCATACCGCGCCGCACCATAGCCTGGAACCCGACGAGTTCATCCCCACCACCCTGGAGGCGTTGCGCGCCGAGTTCGGCATCGAGCAGCTGCTGATGATGCAGATCGAGTCGCGCCGTCGCAGCCTGGTGACCACCCACGCCCTGCCGCGGGCGTTGCTGATGCGCGAGACGGCACCGATCGAGCTGAGCATCCCGGCGCTCACCGGCGATCTGGTGCGCGCGCTGCGTGCGCGTCAGCCGGTGCTGGTGCCGGATACGCCGGAGAACCTGCGGCTACTCGACCGGCTCGGGTTGCAGCAGGCCGCGGCGGTGCCGGTGTTGAGCAATGGACGCATCCTCGGGGTGCTGTGGCTCGGCGGCGGTGAACAGCCCTTCACCCTGCGCCTGCTCGAGGAGGTGGGGGTGGTCGCCGGCGAGCTGGGGATCGCGATCGAACGCAGCCAGACCTTCGCCCGCGAGCGGACCCGGGCGCAGATCGATGCGCTCACCCGGCTGCACAACCGCAGCGTGATCGACGAGTATCTCGACAGTACCTTCGCCCAGAGTGCCGAATCGGGGCGCGGCTTCGCCCTGGGGCTGCTCGATATCGACCGCTTCAAGGCGTTCAACGATCGTTTCGGCCACCAGACCGGCGATGACGTGTTGCGGATCGTCGCCGACACCATGCGCGGCCTGACCCGACCGAGCGATTTCCTCGCCCGCTACGGCGGCGAGGAGTTCCTCTTCCTGCTCCACGACACCGGCGGGAGCGGGGCGCTCAACTATGCCGAGCGCATCCGCCACCAGATCGAGCGCCGCGGTCAGCTCCTCGGTGAACGCTTCCCCGGTCATGCCCTGACCGCCAGCATCGGCGTGGCGCTCTATGATCCCTCGCAGCCCGACCCGAAGACGTTGATCGCCACCGCCGACCGCGCCCTCTATCGCGCCAAGGAGACGGGCCGCAACCGCGTGGTCGCGGCCTGGATGGGGTAGGGACGCCCCAGCCGCCAGCCGCCAGCCGCCAGCCGCCAGCCGCCGGGAGATTGAACCGCAAAGACCCAAAGGACGCGAAGAAAGCGACCAGCCTTCAGCAAACAGCCCCTGGTGTCGGTGTGCGGTCAACTGCTGCGGTACGAGACAACCCTGCTCCCTCGCCGGAGGCTGGCGGCTGGAAGCCCTTTCCAGCTTCGCGCCCTTGGCGCCTTCGTGGTTGGTGTCTCCGCTAGCCACTCCGGCCCTTTGAGCCGGCGTGCTGCGGCGTGCTCCAATAGCCGCTCCGTCACCCTCGAATCTGGAGCCCGCCATGGGCCATCTGGCCGGTAGCAAGTCCTCGCTGATCCCGTTGATCGATCGTCTCAACCAGTACCCGATCGGGTTGGTCGACAACGCCCATCTGCGCGAGATCCTGTCGATCCTGTTCTCGCCCGAGGAGGCGCGGGTCGGCGCCGCCTTCCCGCTGCACGAGGCTACGCTCGACGAGCTGGTCGAGCGCACCGGGACGCCCGCCGAGGCGCTCGCGCCGGTGCTCGAGTCGATGGCCGACAAGGGGCTGGTGATGGACATGGATTACGCCGGTCACACCTATTATCTGTTGGTGCCCGGGCTGATCGGCTTCATGGAGTTCACCTTCATGCGTCGGCGCGCCGACACCGAGCTGCCGCTCGAACGTCTGGCGCAGCTGATGTCGGAGTATCTGCACGAGCAGGGGCGCGGGGGCCAGCCCGCCGAGTTCTTCGGCAGCCCCACCCAGCTCACCCGCGCCCTGGTCTATGACGAGCACGTGCCGGTGAACTCGCGCATCACCTCTTACGAGGACGCGCGCGCCATCCTCGAGCAGGCCGACTATCTCGCCGTCACCCTCTGTTACTGCCGCCACAAGAAGGAGCACCTCGGCGAGCACTGTCGCAAGGGCGCGCCGGTCGAGGACATCTGCATGGTGCTCGGCGAGGGCGCGCGCTTCCTGGTGCGCCGTGGCTTCGCCCGCGAGTGCGATCTGCCGACCATGCTGGAGAAGCTGGAGCTGGCGCGTTCGCTGGGGCTGACCCATGTCACCGACAACGTGCGCGAGCAGCCCTCCTTCCTCTGCAACTGCTGTCGCTGCTGCTGCGAGCTGATGGCCGGGGTGCAGATGGGCTTCAGCGACGGTATCGCCAAGACGCCCTTCCTCGCCGAGATCGACCCCGAGCGCTGCGACTACTGCGGGGCCTGCTTCCCGGTGTGCAACGTCAAGTGCATCGGTCTGGCCGAGGGGCTGCGCGGGGTGGCGCGTGCGCAGCGACATGCGGCGATCGATCCGGCGGTCTGTCTCGGCTGCGCGGCCTGTCTCGATGCCTGTCCGCAGGGTGCGATCACCCTGGTGGCACGCTCCAATCCGGCGACCCCGCCGCGCGACAAGGGGCGGATGTTCGCCCGCATCCTCTGGGAGAAGGGGCGGCTGTGGCCCTTCGTGCGCGATCGGGTGGGACAGGGCGTGCGTCGGCTGCTCGACCCGGGGCGTCGATCCGGCTAGGCTATGGCGTTCGCCCGAATCCCGGTCCTCGGGGCGGTCGCGTCATCGACCCTCGAAGCAACGCGCCTTGCGCGAACGAGTGCTGATGGCCGGGCCCCGCGTCCCTTGCTGTCTTGTCCCGTGTCCATGACCCAGCCGCAGATCCGTCGCCGTGGTGGCGATGCCCCCTTCGTCGATGTCCACTCGCCCGCCGAGCTGCTCGCCAGGCTCTATGCGTTGCGCTCGGGCGAGGCGCCGCCCGGGCTCGGGGCGCTGGCGGCCTTCGCCGCGTTGCGCGGGTTGGATGCCGCGCTCGACACCCTGGAGGGGGCGCTGCGCGACGGCGCGCACCTGCTGGTGGTGGGTGACTATGACGCCGACGGCGCCACCGGCACTGCGCTGGCGGTACGCGGGCTGCGCGCGCTCGGCGCGGCGCGGGTCTCCTATCTGATCCCCAGCCGTTTCGACTTCGGCTACGGGCTGAGTCCGGCGGTGGCCGAGGCCGCGCACGCGCTCGGCCCGGATCTGCTGATCACCGTCGACAACGGCATCTCCAGTGTCGAGGGGGTGGCGCGGGCTCGCGAGCTGGGGCTGGCGGTGCTGGTCACCGATCATCACCTGCCGGGCGAGCGATTGCCGGAGGCGGCAGCGATCGTCAATCCCAACCAGCCCGGCTGCGACTTCCCGAGCAAGGATCTCGCCGGGGTCGGGGTGGTCTTCTATCTGCTGATGGCGCTGCGCGCGCGTCTGCGCGAGCGCGGCTGGTTCGGCGCCGGGCGCGCCGAACCGAACCTGGCGACGCTGCTCGATCTGGTCGCGCTCGGCACCGTCGCCGATGTGGTCACCCTCGATCGCAACAACCGTATCCTCGTCGAGCAGGGGCTCAGGCGCATCCGCGCCGGGCACTGCGGTCCCGGGGTGCGCGCGCTGTTGCGGGTGGCCGGGCGCGACCCGATGCGCGCGAGCGCCACCGATCTGGCCTTCGCCGCCGCGCCCAGGCTCAATGCCGCCGGGCGGCTCGAGGACATGTCGGTGGGGGTCGAGTGTCTGCTCAGCGACGATGCCGAGCGGGCCAATGCGCTGGCCCAGCAGCTCGATGCGATCAATCGCCGCCGGCGCGAGATCGAGGGCGAGATGAAGGCCCAGGCCGAGACGGCGGTGCAGGCGCTCGATCTCGCCGAGGCGGGGTTGCCCGCGGCGCTCTGTCTGTACGGTGCGGACTGGCACCAGGGGGTCTCGGGGATCGTCGCCGCGCGCATCCGCGAACGCTATCATCGTCCGGTGATCGCCTTCGCCGACGGCGGCGACGGGCTGCTGCGCGGCTCGGCGCGCTCGATCGACGGGTTGCACGTGCGCGACGCCATCGATCGCGTCGACCGGGCCGAGCCGGGGCTGATCGCGCGTTTCGGCGGTCATGCCATGGCCGCCGGGCTGAGCCTGCGCGCCGAGGCCTTCGAGCCCTTCCGTGCGCGTTTCGCGGCGGTGGTCGAGGAGATGCTCGAGGGCGTGGCGAGCGGCCCCGAGCTGGTCTCCGACGGCCCGTTGCCGGCGCGGCTGCTGACCCTGGAGACGGCCGAGACGTTGCGTCTCGGCGGTCCCTGGGGCAAGGGCTTCCCGGAGCCGCGCTTCGACGGCGAGTTCGAGGTGTTGCAGGCGCGTCTGGTCGGCGAACGTCATCTCAAGCTGCGCGTGGCGCCGCCCGAGGGCGGCTCGATCGAGGCCATCGGCTTCGATCTGGCCGAGCAGCTCACGCTCGCGCACGGGCGGGTGCGTTTGGCCTACCGGCTCGACGTCAACGATTATCGGGGCCGTCGGAGCCCACAACTCATCCTGGAATCAGTACAACCGATATGACCACAGACCACGATCCCACCGTGACCGAGGACGAGCTCGAACAGGATCTCGGCCCGAGCAGGAGCCAGATCAAGCGCGAGCGCCAGGCGCTGCAGGCGCTCGCCGAGCGCATGGTGGGGATGCCGCGCGCCGAGCTGTTGCGGCTGTCGCTGAGCGAGGCGACCTGGGCGGCGATCGACGAGACGCCGCGGATCAAGGATCTGCGCGCGCGCAAGCGTCACTGGAAGCGGATCGCCAACCTGCTCGAACGCGAGGACATGGATGCCGTCCACGCCCTGCTCGACGAGGCCGATGCGCGCGAGCGCGCCGCCTCCGCGCGCCATCACCAACTCGAACGCTGGCGCGAGCGCCTGATCGCCGAGGAGGCGGCGCTCGGCGAGTTCATCGACGCCTGCCCCCAGGTCGATCGTCAGCACCTGCGTCATCTGGTGCGTGCGGCGCGGCGCGACGCCGAGCAAGGGCGTCCCGAGGCGCCGCGCAAGCTGTTTCGCTATCTGCGTGAGGTCATGGACGCCGCCGCCGACTGAGCGGGATACTGCGCGCGGCCACCAGGTCCCGGCAGTCGCTGCCCGGTCTTCGAACTCAACCGAATGGATCCCTGTCTGCGATGAGCACCCCAGATCGAACCCCCTCCCGGCCGTCGCTGTCGGTCGTCATCCCGATGTACCAGGAGCTCGACAACGTCGAGCCGATGCTCGAACGCGTCCACCAGGGGCTGGCGGACTATGGCGCGCCCTGGGAGCTGATCTGTGTCGACGACGGCAGCCGCGACGGCACCGGCGAGCGGCTGCGCGCCTGCGCCGAGCGCCGGGGCGGGCACGTGCGGGTGATCCGGCTGCGGCGCAACTTCGGCCAGACCGCGGCGATGCAGGCCGGATTCGAGAGCGCGCGCGGCGAGCTGATCGCCACCCTCGACGGCGACCTGCAGAACGACCCGGCCGACATCCCGCGGATGGTCGACGCGTTGCTCGAACGCGATCTCGATCTGTTGCAGGGCTGGCGGCGGCGGCGCCAGGACGCGCTGGTGATGCGCAAGATCCCCTCGCGCATCGCCAACAAGCTGATCGGCAAGGTCACCGGGGTGGCGCTGCACGACTACGGCTGCAGCCTCAAGGTCTATCGCGCCGAGGTCATCCAGGAGGTGGCCCTGCTCGGCGAGATGCACCGCTTCATCCCGGTATGGGTGGCGGGGGTGACCGCGCCGCAGCGTATCGGCGAGATCGAGGTCGCGCACCAGGCGCGCCAGTTCGGCACCTCCAAGTACGGCATCTCGCGCACCTTCCGGGTGCTGGTCGACCTGCTCTCGGCCTTCTTCTTCCTGCGCTTCGGGGCGCGCCCGGGGCACTTCTTCGGCTTGATCGGGATCGCCTTCGGGGTGATCGGCGGGCTGCTGATGACCAACCTGCTGTGGGTGAAGTTCTGGCTCGGCGAGGACATCGGCGGCCGCCCGCTGCTGATCGTCGCCATCCTCATGCTGCTCGCCTCGGTGCAGTTGCTCACCACCGGGGTGCTGGCCGAGATGCTCACCCGCACCTTCTTCGCCTCGGGTGATCGCAGCCACTTCCGTATCCGCTGGAGTTCGCCCGTCGAGACCGCCGGGTGGAAGGAGCCCGAGGCATGAGCCGGCCGGAGACCTCCCCGCTGACGCGGGCGCTGACCTCGCCGTGGCTGCTCGCCGCGGTGGTGCTGTTCGCCTTCTACTGGCAGCTCGGCGCGGTGCCGCTCTACGACCTCGACGAGGGCGCCTTCACCGAGGCGACCCGCGAGATGCTCGCCAGCGGCAACTTCATCACCCCGCACAAGGACGGCGAGCCGCGCTACGACAAGCCGGTGCTGATCTACTGGCTGCAGGCGCTCTCGGCCTCCAGCCTGGGGTTCGACGAGTTCTCGCTGCGCCTGCCCTCGGCGCTGGCCGCCACACTCTGGGTGATGGCGCTGTGGGGCTTCGTGCGCGCCCGGCTCGATGCGCCCACGGCGACCGTCGCCGCGCTGGTGATGACGCTCTCGCTGCAGGTCTCGCTGATTGCCAAGGCGGCGGTGGCCGATGCGGTGCTCAACCTCTTCATCGCGCTCGCCTTCTTCGAGATCTATCGCTATTTCCTCGATCCCGGCGAACGGCGGAGCCGCAACGCGCTGCTGCGCGCCTATCTGTGGATGGGGCTCGGCTTCCTCACCAAGGGGCCGGTGGCGGTGTTCTTCCCGGTCGTGGTGAGCTTCCTGTTCTTCTGGTCGCAGGGGCGGCTCGAACGCTGGCTGCGCGCGGCCTTCGCGCCGCTCGGCTGGCTGGTGTTCGTGCTGGTGGCCGGTCCCTGGTATCTGGCGGTCTATCTCGATGACGGCGCCGGGTTCTTCCGCAGCTTCTTTCTCGAACACAACGCCGGGCGCTTCGGCGGCACCATGCACGGCCACTCGGGCTTCCCCGGCTATTATCTGGTGGTGCTGCCGCTGATCCTGTTGCCCTTCACCGGCTGGTTCCTCAGCCTGTTGCCGCGGTTGCGCGCGAGCTGGGCCGATCCGCTCGATCGCTTCCTGTGGCTGTGGTTCGCCACCGTGTTCCTGTTCTTCTCCTTCTCCGGGACCAAGCTGCCGCACTATCTGCTCTATGGCGCCGCGCCGCTGTTCATCCTCATGGCGCGCCACCGTGACGCCTTGACCAGCCGCGCGCTGGCGATGGTCCCGCCGCTGGTCTTCCTCGCGCTGCTGCTGGCGCTGCCGCTGGTGGTGCAGGTCGCCGCCGGGCAGGGCGGGCGCGCCCACGAGATCGCCCAGTTCGAGCTGGCGCTGCCGCTGCTCGGCCCGGCCTATCTGGCGCAGATCGCGCTCGCCACCGCGCTGGTGGTGGCGCTGGCGCTGTGGTCGCGCCCGGCGCTGTGGCAGCGTCTGGTGCTGGTCGGGCTGATCCAGACGGCGGTGGTCTATGGCACGGTGGTGCCGCGGGTGTTTGCGGTGATGCAGGCGCCGGTGAAGGAGGCCGGGCTGCTGGCGCGCGAGCTGGATCGTCCGACCGTGGTCTATCGCACCTCGATGCCGAGCTTCAGCGTCTATCGCGACGCCATCACCCCGCACCGTCCGCCGCGCGCCGGTGATCTGGTGTTCCTCCGCCTCGACAAGCTCGACCGGCTCGCCGAGGACTATCCGCTGCTGCGCGGCGAGCAGCTCTACCGGCGCGGCCCGGTGGCGCTGGTGTTGATGCACCCGCGCGAGCAGGCACGGGTGCCGGGAGGTGAGGGATGAGCGATTGGCGTACACGCCTGAGCATGCGGCTCGCCGCGCGGGCCGGGGCCGAATCGGCGGCGCTGCCGGGGGCGCGGCGGCAGTGGCGCTGGGCGCTCGGCTGGCTGGCGGTGGGGGTGTTGCTCTATCTGGTCTGCGGCTATCACGCCGGCTTCCTGCGGCTCAATGCCGCGGCGGCCCTGGCCCCGGACTGGCTGTGGCAGTGGTTGACGCTGTTCGGCGACGAGCGTGTCGCCTTCGCGCTGGCGCTGCTCTTCTCGTGGCGGCGGCCCCGCTTGTTCTGGGCGCTGGTGCTGGCGGCGCTGCTGGCGATCCTCTACGCCCGTGGGCTCAAGCCGTTGGTCGATGCGGCACGCCCGCCGGCGGTGTTCGGCGCCGATGTCTTCAACCTGATCGGACCGGGACACACCCGGCACAGCTTCCCCTCCGGGCACAGCGTCACCGCCGGGGTCTTTTTCGGGGTGCTGGCGGTGCACGCCCGCGCCTGGGGCTGGGTGTGGCTCGGTTGCGCCCTGCTGGTCGGCGCAAGCCGGGTGGCGTTGGGGGTGCACTGGCCGGTCGACGTCGCCTTCGGTCTCGCCGGTGGTGGGCTGGCGGCGTTGTTCGGGAGTTGGCTGGCCGCGCGCTGGCCGGGCGGCGCGACGCGCCCGCTGCCGCACCTGCTGCTGGTCGGCGTGGCCGCGCTGCTCGCCGTCTCGCTGCTGCTCGACAACGGCGGCTACGCCGCCGCGACCTGGCCGCTGCGACTGATCGCCGTGGCGGCGCTCTTCAGCGCGGTGGTCGGCTATCTGCCGGTGTGGCGGAGGGGAGAGGTCAACCACGAAGGCGCGAAGGACGCGAAGTGAGATGAGGGAAGGATGCGGTCGGTTGTAAGCTGCCAGCTACTTTTCAGCGGCTAGTCGTCAGCCGCCAGCTATCAGCCGCCAGTCGCCAGTCGGCGCTGCCTGTGAGCAAGGTATTGTGCTGGCGGCCGTCGGCTGGTCGCTGATGGCTCGAAAAATCTTCGTGTTCTTCGCGTCTTTGCGGTTCAAAGCAGCCGCCAGCCGCCGAGTGACTGGAAGCTGGTGGCTGCTCGCTGCCCTCAATGATACTGCTCGGTGGTGTACTGCCCCGGGGCGTGGCGGCGGTGGCGTTCGAGTCCGCGTGATTCGAGGATCGCCTTGGATTCCTTGATCATCGCCGAGTTGCCGCAGAGCATGACGTGGCTGTCCTCGGGGGTGATGGTGGCACCGGCGCGTGATTCCAGGGTGCCCGAGACCAGCAGGTCGGTGATGCGGCCATAGAGCGCGTCCGGGGCCTCGGCGCGGCTGATCGCGGGGATGAAGGTGAAGCGCTCGCCATGGTGCGCGGCGATCTCGGCGAGGGTGTCGCCATAGGTGAGGTCGCTCGGCTGGCGCACGCCGTGGACCAGGACCACGCGCTCGAAGCGCTCCCAGGGCGTGGCGGTGCGCAGGATCGACAGATAGACCCCGAGCGCGGTGCCGGTGGCGAGCAGCCACAGGGTCTTGGCCGGTTGCACGGTGTCGAGGGTGAAGATGCCGCTGGCGCGCGTGGTGAGCCACACGGTATCGCCCGGCTCGAGGTCGGAGAGCCGGGGGGTGAGCGGCCCCTCGGGGATGGCGTTGAAATAGATCTCGGGTTCGGTCTGCCCGGGTGGATTGACCAGCGAGTAGGGGCGACCGACGCGCTCGCCATCGATGTCCATCGCCACCTTGATGTACTGTCCGGCGCTGAAGGGCTCGAGCGTCGCCTCGAAGCGCATGCTGTAGAGCCCCTCGGCCCATCGCTGCTTGGCCGTTACCCTGCCTTTGACCCAGTCGCTCATCTTGGCTCCTCGAATGCTGTGCTGCTCATGGCCCGCAAAGCGACGCGGGCGTGTTGATGGGTTCGGAGTAGGGGATGTGGGCGCGCCCTCGAGATTTTCCAACCAATTTGGTAGGAAATTATTGCAATGACGCGCACGGGCGCCATGTCTCGCTCCATGTCCGTCGATACCTCAGGAGAGATCCACCATGAGATTGCCACTGTTCGCCCTCGGTCTGGCCGCGGCGACCCAGGTCGCGGCCGAGTCCCCCGCCTGTTCGTCTTTGCTCGACCTGGAAGTCCGTCGGCTCGCCGGGGACGAGCGGGTCAATCTCTGCGAGGCCTATCAGGGTAAGGTGATCCTGGTGGTCAACACCGCCAGCAAGTGCGGTTTCACCCCGCAATACGAGGGGCTGGAGGCGCTCTATCGCGATTACGCCGATCGTGGTCTGGTGGTGCTCGGCTTCCCCTCCAACGATTTCGCCAACCAGGAGCCGGGCGACGAGGCCGAGATCCGCGACTTCTGTCGTCTGACCTACTCGGTGGAGTTCCCGATGTTCGAGAAGGTGAGCGTCAAGCGTGGTCGTGCCGCGCCCCTGTTCGAGCGCCTGGCCGCCGCCGGGGCGCCCTATCCGAAGTGGAACTTCTACAAGTATCTGATCGATCGCGAGGGCAATCTGGTCGAGAGCTATTCGAGCATCACCAAGCCGCAGAGCGGTCGGCTGGTGCGGGCGATCGAGCGTTTGCTGTGAGCCGGGGAGGGCGCGCCCCGGCGCACGGGCCGGGGCACGTGGGGATCAGCCCGCCTGTTCGAGCGCGGCGATACGCCGTTCGAGCGGCGGGTGGCTGCTGAACAGGCTGCCGATCTTGCCGGAGATGCCGAAGGCGGCGAACTCCTTGGCCTGAAGGTCCTGCGGCTCGTGGACCCGCTGCAGCGCGCGCAGCGCGTCGGCCATCTGGCGGCGGCTGGTGAGCGCGGCACCGCCGGCGTCGGCGCGGAACTCGCGATAGCGCGAGAACCACATCACGATCATGGTGGCGAGCACCGAGAGCAGGATCTCGGCGATGATCGAGACGACGAAGTAGCCGATTCCCGGTCCCTCCTCATTCTTGAAGATCACCCGGTCGACGGTATGGCCGATGATCCGCGCGAGGAACACCACGAAGGTGTTCACCACCCCCTGGATCAGTGCCAGGGTGACCATGTCGCCATTGGCCACGTGGCTGATCTCGTGGCCGACCACCGCCTCGACCTCCTGCTTGTTCATGTGTTGCAGCAACCCGGTGCTGACCGCGACCAGGGCGTCGTTGCGGTTCCAGCCGGTGGCGAAGGCGTTGGGCTGGGGTGAGTCGAAGATGCCGACCTCGGGCATGCGGATGCCGGCGCGCTCGGACTGGCGGGCGACGGTCTCGAGCAGCCACTGCTCGAAGGGCGTCGACGGCTGCTCGATGATCTGCACCCGCATGCCGTGCTTGGCCAGCGTCTTGGAGAGGAACAGCGAGATCAGCGAGCCGCTGAAGCCGATGATCGCCGCCATCAGCAATAGCGCGCCCATGTCGAGCCCGCCCTGTTGGACCACACCGTCGATGCCGAACAGGCGGAAGGCCACGCTGATGACGACCAGTATCGCGAGGTTGGTCGCCAGGAAGAGGAAGATACGCATCATGGAACGAGGCTCCTGGATCGTCGAACAAGGGGGCTACCACCCGGTTGGTTGAACCGATGGGGTAGGGTTGCGCTCCCTTGGACAGGCGGGATGAAAAAAATTTCCGCACAGGGGTAGACAAAGTCAAAAGATGTGCGTAGCATACGTGGTCTCAGGTCGCTGGGGCCATAGCTCAGCTGGGAGAGCGCAACACTGGCAGTGTTGAGGTCGGCGGTTCGATCCCGCCTGGCTCCACCAAAATTCGGTAGTTCGGATCGGATCGCCTAGGCAGGCCCGGTCTGCAAGACTGAAAACGTTTCAGTCCCCATCGTCTAGTGGCCTAGGACACCGCCCTTTCACGGCGGTAACCGGGGTTCGAACCCCCGTGGGGACGCCAACAAGCATAACGGGTTAGCGATTCGGCTGGCTAGTCCGTTGGAAGTACAAAGCCGGGGCCATAGCTCAGCTGGGAGAGCGCAACACTGGCAGTGTTGAGGTCGGCGGTTCGATCCCGCCTGGCTCCACCAAATTCAGCCAAGAAAGACAGGATCGCCTAGGCAGGCCCTGTCTTGACTGAGACCGAGTTTCAGTCCCCATCGTCTAGCGGCCTAGGACACCGCCCTCTCACGGCGGTAACCGGGGTTCGAACCCCCGTGGGGACGCCAACAAGCATACGGGCCAGTCGCGAAAGCGGCTGGCCCGTTTTGCGTTTGGGGCGGGCAAGGCGGCCCGCTCCGTGACCCTGCCGCAGGAGCCTTCCGTGCCCGCGCCCCTCTTCTCGCGCTATCTGGGGATCGACTATTCCGGGGCCGGCACCCCGGAGCAGCGATTGCCCGGAATCCGTGCCTACCGACTCGACGCTGACGACGACCTGCCGTCCGAGGTGTTCCCTGAGGGTTGTGCGCAACGCTGGAGTCGCCGTGCCCTGGCCGCGTGGCTCGAAACGGTGCTGCGCGAGCCGGTGCCGACCCTGGTCGGGGTCGATCATGCGCTGTCCTTTCCGCTCGACTACTTCGTCGCGCATGGGCTGAGGCACGACTGGCCGGTCTTCTTCGACGACTTCCAGTGTCACTGGCCGACCGATGGCGTCGGTGTCAGGGTCGAGGATGTGCGCCGCGGGCGCGTCGGGGCCGGGGCTGCGCGCAGTGGTGATGCGCGCTGGCGGCGCCTCACCGACCGTCGCGCCAGGGGCGCCAAGTCGGTGTTCCATTTCGACGTGCCCGGCTCGGTGGCCAAGTCGACCCATGCCGGGTTGCCCTGGGTGCGTCTGTTGCGCGCGCGGCTCGGCGAGCGGCTGCACTGCTGGCCGTTCGACGGTTGGACCCCGGCGCTGGGCCGGTCGGTGCTGGTCGAGGCCTATCCCGCACTCTATCGCGACGATGGCGATTGCATCGGGCTCACCCCGGATCAGTGCGATGCCCGTGCCGTGGCCTTGTGGCTGATGCGCGCGGATCGCGCCGGGCGACTCGATGACCTGTTCACGCCTCCGCTCGATGCCGACGCCCGCCTCCATGCCGCCATCGAGGGTTGGATCATCGGCGTTGGCGCCCGCCGGGACTGAAGCGCTGAACCAACGAGTCGCGGCGGAGACCAATCGGTGTCGTCACGGTCGCTGACGGCGGGGCTCGGGGGCGGCGCGCGCAACGTGTGCGCTCGACTGGAACCGCGCTCGCGGATGCGAGAGGATGGAGGGCTTGCCGTGGCCTGGTCACGGCGGTTCATCACTTCGTTTCGTGCCGCCCGCGCACGCAGTCTGCGCGGGCGGTCTGTTTTGGTCGCGATTCGCACGAGAAGACACCGAGGAGATCGGAATGCCACGTATCAAGCTCGAGTTTCCGAACGCCGCAGGGCACCGACTGGCGGGGCTGCTGGAGATGCCGCCGGAACGGGTGCCGACGCGACGTTATGCGCTCTTCGCCCACTGCTTTACCTGCAGCAAGGACATCGCCGCGGCGAGCCGGATCAGTCGCGCCCTGGCCGATCGCGGGATCGCCGTGCTGCGCTTCGACTTCACCGGGCTGGGCAACAGCGACGGCGACTTCGCCAACACCAATTTCTCCTCCAACGTCGAGGACTTGCTGGCTGCGGCGCGCAAGCTCGAGGAGGACTTCCAGGCCCCGGCGCTGCTCATCGGTCACAGCCTCGGCGGCGCGGCGGTGCTCGCCGCCGCGCCCCAGCTGCCTTCGGTCGAGGCGGTGGTGACCATCGCCGCGCCTGCCACCGCCTCGCACGTCCAGCATCTGTTGAGCGACGCCCGCGACGAGCTCGAGGCGCGCGGCGAGGCCGAGGTCAAGATCGGGCTGCGCCGTTTCCGCATCCGCAAGCAGTTGCTGGAGGACCTCGCGCAGTACGGTGCGGCCGATCACATCCGCGACCTCGACCGGCCGCTGCTGGTGTTCCACTCGCCGCTCGACACCATCGTCTCGATCGACGAGGCGGCCAAGATCTATCAGGCCGCGCGTCACCCCAAGAGCTTCATCTCGCTCGACAACGCCGACCACATGCTCAGCGATCGCGAGGACGCCGAGTACGTCGCCGAGACCCTGGTGGCCTGGGCCAGCCGCTATCTCGGCCTCGGCGGTCATCGCTTCGAGCAGAGCCTGGGCACCGCGCCCAAGGTAGGCGCGGGCGAGGTGCTGGTCACCGAGCTGCACGCCCGCTTCCTGCGCGGGCTCTATACCGGTCGCCATCAGTTGCTCGCCGATCAGCCCTCGGCCGTCGGCGGCAGCGGGCTGGGTCCTGATCCCTATGAGCTGATGCTGATGGCGCTCGGCGCCTGTACCTCGATGACGCTGCGCGAATACGCCACCGCCAAGGGCTGGGATCTCGACGACGTCGAGGTGCGTCTCGCCTTCGATCGCAGTCACGCCGCCGACTGCACCGCCTGCGAGCGCGAGGAGGTGCGTGTCGATCGGGTGCAGCAGCGCATCAACCTGCTCGGCCATCTCACCGCCGGGCAGCGGGCGCGACTGCTGGAGATCGCTGAGCGTGCCCCGGTCAACCGCTCGCTCGAATCACTGATGCTGATCCACAGCGAGCTCGACGACGAGCGCCTCGACTGAGCCCGGCTCAGTCGCCGAGCGGGGCGTAGCGATAGAGCCGCCAGATGTGGAGCGGGCGCGCGCAGGGCGCGCTCGCCCCCTGGTGGAGCGGCTGTCCCGCGCAATCCTGGAGGACGCGCCGCTCGGTCACCCGGAAGCCGGGGAGCGCGGGCGGATGACCGGCGCGCGAGACCAGCCAGAAGGGCTGGTCGATGCGCGCCGGGTCGAGCCGTGGCGCGATGCGCCCGTGCAGATACTCCGAGGGGCGGTGCAGTCCCGGCCACTGGCTGGTGGTGGCCGCAAGCCCCGGGGCGTGGAAGCGCAGCATCGCGACGAGCTGATAGCGGTCGGCATGGACCGGGGCGTCGAGTCCGGCGGCGACCTCGGCCAGCGCGGCGAAGCCGTGGGTCTCGCGCAGCACCCGGTTGGCGCTGTCGGGCAGCGGCAGCGCGGCGCTCGCCGCGTGCACCGCATAGAGCGTGACCAGGACGAGGTTGGCCCCGGCGCCGCCGAGCAGCCAGCGCGGTCGTTGCAGCAGTCGCGGTGCGAGCAGCGCCGGGGCGGCGAGCAGATAGACCACCGGCCAGTTGGCCTCGACCTCGCTGAAGCTGGCGATGACGGCGAAGAAACCGAGCGGGAACAGGGTCGCGGCGATCAGCAGGGCGCGGGCGTGACGGGTGAGTCGCGGGCGCGGTGGCGTGCCGCCACCGCCGCGCAGCGCCATCACCAGCACCGGGACCAGCAGCCCCCAGAAGGCGAGCTGGGCGCCGAGATAGCCGCCGAGGCTCGCCAGGCGCTCGACGAGCGTCTGCGGGCCGCTGTGGGCCATGGTGCCGGCGCCCAGGGTCTCGGGTGCGGCCAGCTCGGTGGAGAGCCCGTGACCGAGCTGGAAGCCGAGGCTGAGCCAGTCGTGGCTGGCGTTCCACCACAGGTTGGGGGCGAACACCAGCAGCGCGGCCAACGCACCGAGATAGGGCCAGCGGGTGCGCAGCGCGCGCGGATCGACCCAGAGGATCGCCCACAGCAGCACCGGTCCGATCAGCACCATGGTGTACTTGCCGAGCAGCCCGATACCGACCGCGATGCCCGCCGTGATCCAGCGCCGGCGCTCACCGCCGAGGGCGCGCTCGGACTCGTGCAGGGCCAGCGCCCAGGCCAGCGCGAGCACGGTGTCCGGGGTGGTGACGACGCCGCCGATCAACCCCGGCAGGGTGGCGCAGGCGAGCAGCAGCGCGCTCGCCAGGGTGGCGGTGGTGGTCAGCCCGGCGCGCCAGTAGAGCCGGGCGAGCACCACCAGGGTGAGGACGCCGGCGAGCAGGGTGCCGAGCCGTGCGGCGAGCGCCGAGCCGGGCTCGAGCAGGGTGCCGAGCCCGAGCGCGGCGACCCCGGGCGGGTGATCGAAATAGCCCCAGCCGAGCGTCCGCGCCCAGTCGAAATAGTAGGCCTCGTCCTGGGTGACCGGCAGGAGCGCGGCGATGGCCAGGCGCAGTGCGCTCAGCGCGAGGATCAGCAGCGCGATCGGGCGCCAGTCGATGGACTCGGCAGCGGGACGACTCGGGGCGGCGGTGGACATGGCGGGCACGGGTTCGGTGGACGAACGCGTTAGAATGCCGCCCACCAGGGTCGCCGCGCAACCGACCCGCGTGCGCGATCGCCGCTCAGTCATGCCGCGTCCGGTACCGCCGAGGCGCCAAACCCCTTGTTTCAGGTTGTTCGGATCCATGCCACACAGACCCCCCCACCAGCCGCCCCAGCTCGCCGTCGTCGTGCCTACCTACAAGGAGGCGGGATCGGTCCCCGAGCTTGTCGAACGTGTCCGTCGGGTGCTCGACGGGCTCGCCTGGGAGCTGATCTTCGTCGACGACGACTCGCCCGACGGCACCGCCGAGCGGGTGCGCGAGCAGGCCCGGCAGGATCCGCGGGTGCGGCTGATCCGGCGCGTCGGGCGGCGCGGGCTGTCCTCGGCCTGTATCGAGGGGATGCTCGCCACCACCGCGCCCTGCGTGGCGGTGATGGACGGTGACCTGCAGCACGACGAGTCGCTGTTGCGCCAGATGTACGACACCCTCGACGCCGAGCCCGAACTCGACCTGGTGGTCGGCAGCCGCTATGTCGGCGGTGGCGGGGTCGGTGAGTGGAACGCGCGGCGCCAGGCGATGAGTCGCTTCGCCACGCGCGTCGGGCAGCGACTGCTCGGGGTCGAGCTGGCCGACCCGATGAGCGGCTTCTTCATGGTCCGCGCCGCCGCCTTCCAGGGCTGCGTGCACCGGCTCAGCGGGGTCGGTTTCAAGATCCTGCTCGACATCGTCTCCTCGAGCGAGCGGCCGCTGCGCTGTCGCGAGCTGCCCTTCACCTTCCGCGAGCGTCACGCCGGGACGAGCAAGCTCGACAACGCGGTGCTCTGGGAGTATCTGCTGATGCTCGCGCAAAAGACCCTGGGCTCGGCGATCCCGGTGCGCTTCCTCGCCTTCTCGCTGATCGGCGGGTTCGGCGTGTTCGTCCACATGGCGGTGCTGTGGCCGCTGCTGGCGGTGCTCGGCGAGGGCGCCTTCCTCGCCGGTCAGGCCACCGCCACCCTGGTGGCGATGACCAGCAACTTCTTCCTCAACAACCTGCTCACCTATCGCGACATGCGTCTGCGCGGTCGCGCGCTGCTGCGCGGCTGGCTCTCCTTCGTGGTGGTCTGCAGCGTCGGTGCCCTGGCCAATGTCGGCATCGCCAACTATCTGTTCGTCGAGGGGCTCTCGGGCTGGTTCCTCTCGGCGCTCGCCGGCATCCTCGTCGGCGCGGTGTGGAACTATGCGGTGACCGCGGTCTACACCTGGCGCCGCCCGCAGCCGGCCTGAGCCGGCTCAGCCGTCGAGCCGTTCGGCCAGCGAGCGCGGGAGCTGGCGCAGCTGGGCGCGCAGCCGGGGGACGAGCTGTTCGTAGAGCAGCTCGACCTCGCTGATCCCGGCGCGTCCGAGTAGCGCCAGATAGGCATCGAGGAAGAGTCCGGGGTCGCCCGGGGTGTGACCGTGTAGCCGCGCGAGCAGTCGGCGCGCGAGATAGAGCACGGCGACGTTGTCGCGCACCGTCTCGGGGAGCCGCGCCGGGGGCGCGAACTCGGGGTGATGCTGGTGGTGCAGGCTGTCGCACACCATCGCCGGCAGGTGCCAGCTGCGCAGTAGCGCGGCGCCCATCTCGGCGGGATCGAGCAGGTCGAACAGGGGCTTGAGCCGGGGGTTGGCGCTCTTGAGCAGCGCGTTGATCACCAACCCGATGTCGGCGAGGATGCCGAGGGTGGCGACCTCCGCTGGGCGCCCGAAGGCAAGCGTCTGGGCGAGGGTGAAGGCGAGGCGCGAGAGCTCGACGGCACGCTGGTGGATGTCCGTGAACAGCTCGGTGTTGGGCAGGCTGCGGCGCATGCTCTCGGTCATGATCACCTGGTAGACGGCGTTGTGACCGAGCAGGGCGATGGCGTGGCTGACGCTGGTGACCTGGTGCTGCAGCCCGTAGTAGGGCGAGTTGATCGACTTGAGCAGGGTGCTGGTGAGCGCCGGGTCCATGGTCACCAGCTCGACGATCTCGCCCTTGGTGGTGCGCTCGTCGAGCATCTTGTTGAGCAGCGCGGTGGTCGAGATCGGCAGCGCCGGGACCTTGGCGAAGAGCTGGCGTGCGGTCTCGGTCTCGGCAAAGCCCGCGCCGCCGGCGGTGCGCGCGGCGATCAGCGCATCGGTGAGCGCCCGGCTGTGACGCGCGAGCGCCGCCTGGCGTCGCTGTGCACGGTACAGTCGCTGGAGACCGAACTGGTGCGCGCGGTGTCGGAGATAGTCCAGCAGCGCGGGTTCGAGGTCGGCGATGGCGCTGCGTTCGAGTGCCAGCACCTGGCTGTGGGTGAGGGCGGTGGCGGTAGCGGCGTGGATGCCGGGTTGCGTCAGGTCGAACTCGCAGATCCAGTCGCCCGGGCCGAAACGCTCGGCGTCCGAGGCGGCGGTGTCGCCGATGACGATCTCGCCGGCGCTGATCACATAGAGCCGCTCGGCGCGGCTGTCGGCGCGAAACAGCACATCACCCGGGGCGAGACGCAGCGGGAGGGCGCGATTGTGCAGTTGCACCACCTCTGCTTCGGAGAGATCGGGAAAGGCGGTTGTCTGTTCGGCGTGAAGGGCGGGCGGGCCGGAGCGGGTCTCGCTCCTGGGGGCGGTGAGGTGTTTCCAGAGGTTGCGCATCGACTCGATCCCGGGGCGGTCCCGCACGGCTGGCCGTGGCAGAGAGGCTAGCCGAAAACGCCGTCGACCGCTCGTCGACGACCCTGCCCGGGACTCAGTGGAACAGCGCCTCGGCGGCCTGAAGCAGCGTCTCGGCCTGGTCGGCGGGCGCGGCGGCGCCGGTCTGGTGGCGCGGCTCGAACAGCTCGCAGAAGTTGGCGCGGACCTTGTCCGTTACCGGTTCGGCGATCGGCTCGATGCAGTCGTTGGCGCGTCCCGGGGCGTGGTGCCGGCAGTTGCGGCAGCAGTGGGTGGCGCGCTCGCAGTTCGGGCAGCGGCCCTCGCGGGCGTAGTCGAGACGGGTCAGGGGACTGCCGCAGTGCCAGCAGTTGCCGAGGCTGGGGTCTGTCATGATGGCGAGGTCCGGGGCGCCAGGCCCCGCTCCGTGGCTGGTCGGTGCACGCAATTCTAGCGCTCGCTCCGGTGCTTCGCGACGACGAAAAAAGGGGGCCGTGCGGCCCCCGAAGACTCCTCCTCCTTTGGTCCCTCTCGCGGGCGCCCGCCTCGTGGCGGGTCAGCCGAAGGTGTCGTGGGTGATGTTGTTGTACCAGCTGTAGGCGTACTGCACCTCGCGGGCCAGTGCCCAGTCGGGTGCGTCGCTCGGGGTCAGGCCGCCGGCGCCCTCGACCGGGGCGATGGTGGCGCCGTCCTCGCTGAGGCGGTAGACGGCGGCGACCGAGATGCCGTAGTCGGTGCCGATGATCGAGTAGCAGGTGTTGATGTAGGAGGGCGTGCCCGGCTCCTCGCCCTTGAGCAGCGCGGCGATCGCCGCGGCGGCGACCTTGCCCTGGCTGTTGGCCGAGTAGCCGGACTTGGGCATCTTGGTGGCGATACAGGCGTCACCGATGACATGGATGCCGGGATGGATGCTCGACTCGAAGGTGCGCTTGTCGACCGGGCACCAGCCGCTGTCGTCGGCCAGGCCCGCCACCTGGGCGATCTTGCCGGCGCGCTGCGGCGGGATGACGTTCATCACGTCGGCCCGGATCTCGTCGCCGAAGCTGGTCTCGGCGACCATGCCCTCGGCGTCGACCCTGACCACGGCGGCGTCCGGGCCGGGATGCCACTCGATCAGGCTGTCCTCGGTGCCGAAGCCGTAGAGTCGCTCCCAGCCCTGGGTGAACAGTCCCTGCTTGGAGAAGGCCTGCTTGCTGTCGAGGATGATGACCTTGGATTTGGGCTTGTGGCCCTTGAGGTAGTGGGCGATCTGGCTGGCGCGCTCGTAGGGACCGGGCGGACAGCGGAAGGGGTTGGGCGGGGCGACCAGCACCACGGTGCCGCCGTCGGCCATCTCCTCGAGCTGGCGGCGCAGCAACGCGGTCTGGGCGCCGGCCTTCCAGGCGTGCGGCAGGGTCTCGGCGGCGGTCTCGCTGTAGCCCTCGATGCGGTCGTAGAGCAGCTCGATGCCCGGGGCGACGACGCAGCGGTCGTACTCGAAGCGCTCGCCGCCGGCGGTGTCGACTGCGCGCGCCTCGGGGTCGATCGCGGTGACGGTGTCGTGGACCACGCGGATACCGTGCGCGCGCAGCCCGTCATAGCCGTGCTCGAGGGTGTCGAGCTGGCGGTCGCCGCCAATCACCTCGTTGCTGAGATAGCAGGTGTAGTAGGTCTGGTTGGGCTCGATCAGGGTCACCTCGATCGCCGGGTCGGCGCGCTTGAGGTACTTGGCGGCGGTGGCCCCGCCGGTGCCGCCGCCGACCACCACCACCCGGTGGCTGGCGGCGCGGGCGAGATAGGGGGCCGAGAGCAGGCCGAGGGCGGCGGTGGCAGTGGCGCCGGTCTTGACGAAATCGCGTCTGCTGAGCTTCATCGCGTGCTGATCCTCCGATGTCCTTATTGTTGGCTGGCGTAGAAGGCGTACAGGGCTTCGAGACCGTCCTCGCCGTGGCGCTCGAGCAGGTCCTCGAGCTTGCTGCGCATCTTCTTCGGCAGCTCGCGACGATCGGCGCGGAAGTCCTCCATGGCGTAGCGCAGATAGGGCATCCACTGTCCGGCGAGGATGTTGTAGTCCTCCTCGTCGACCAGCGGGATGCCGCCCTCGGCGTGGCACTTCTCGCAGAAGCGGTCGTGGAGCTCGGCGCCGGTGTCGACCAGTGCCGCGTCGTAGTCCTGGGGGGCTGGGCGATAGGGCTGGCCATGGAAGTATTCGGCCATCGCCTCGAACTCGGCGGTGTCATAGCCCTTGGCGATGCGGCCCATCACGGTCGAGTAGGTGTCTCCGCTCTTGAACGCCTCCATGGTGTCGACGAATACCAGCGGGTCCATCGCCGAGATGCTGGGCGCCGCCGGCCCCATGCTGTTGCCCTCGGTGCCGTGACAGCCGGCACAGGCGTTGGCGAGCATCTCCGGGGTGGCGTCTCCGGCCTGTGCGGCGGAGACGAGTCCGAGCGCGAGGAGTCCCGCGGTCAGGGACAGTCTGTTGCGGATCGAGTCGGCCATTCCTTCCTCCTGTTGCATCTTTGCGGTAGACCGACGCCCTCCGGGGCGTCGGCGGCTGAGGGGTAGCGGCCTGGGCCACTGCCTCTTGAGCAAGTGCGCGGTGCGCGGAGTCGTGTCGTCGCCCGGCAGCGAGCGGGATCAGTGACCGCGGGCCAGCAGCTCGATCGCCTCGCGATTGTCGAGCTGGCGGGCGCGGTCCGCCGCGGTGCGTCCCTGCGCATCCTCGAGAGCGGGGTTTGCGCGATAGTCGATCAGGAGATCGATCAGGGCGTTGTGATCGGTCGAGATGGCCTCCATCAACGCCGTGGTGCCGTCGCTGTCTTGCAGATTGGGGTTGGCGCCCTGTTCCAGCAGCAATCGCGCCAGCTCGTGGTGGCCCTGACTGGCGGCGAGGATCAGCGCGGTGGCGCCGAGCGCGTCGCGGGCGTTGACCTCGGCGCCGGCCTCGAGCAGGGCGCGGGCCATCTCGAGCTGGCCGCGGTCGGCGGCGATCAGCAGCGCGGTGGCGCCGTCGCGGTCGCGCGACTCGAGCTCGGCGCCGGCCCCGAGCAGCGGTGCGACCAGGGCGACATGGCCGCGTTCGGCCGCCTGCATCAGCGCGGTGCGACCGTCGCGATCGGCGGCCTTGGGATCGGCGCCGCGGAACAGCAGCTGTTCGACCATCTCGAGGATGCCGTGACGCGCGGCGATCATCAGCGCGTCCCAGCCGGCGCGGGTGCGGTCGTGGACATGGGCGCCGCGTGCGATCAGCAGCGCCGAGATGCCGATGTGTCCGCCCTCGGCGGCAAAGGTCAGCGGGGTGCAGCCGGCGACGGTGCGGGCGTTGACCGTTGCGCCACGGGTCAGCAGCAGCGCCACCGTCTCCAGCTCGTCGGCCTCGACGGCGAACATCAGCGCGGTCTTGCCGAAGGCGTTGGCGGCATCGACGGGGGCGCCGCGGTCGAGCAGTTCGGCCATGGTCTCGGTGTCTCCGACCATGGCATTGAGCCTGAGCTCGGTGGCAAGGTCGGCCGCCCCGGCGCCGCCCGCGCCGAGCAGCAAGGCGGCGAGCAGGGAGATCCTCGGGGCGCGGCGGCAGGTCCTGTTGCTGGTCATCATCTCCGGCCTCGTCGTTGCGCGGGCGCCGACCTCAATCGGCGGCGGCCGTTTCGGGCAGCGGCTCGTAGGGCTCTTCGTGGACGATGCCCTTGTGACAGTCGATGCAGGTCTGTCCCTTGTCCTCGGCGGCGGCGTGACGGCTACGCGCCGAGCGCCCCTGTTCGGAGAGGTCCATGCTGGAGAAGTCGTGGCAGGTGCGGCACTCGCGCGAGTCGCTGCGCTCCATCTTCGCCCAGACCCGCGAGGCCATCTCCCAGCGACGCGCCTCGAACTTCTCGGGGGTGTCGATGGTGCCGACCAGCTCGTGGTAGACGTCCTTGACGGCGATGACCTTGGTGACCAGCTTTGGCCACAGCGCCTTGGGGACATGGCAGTCGGCGCAAGTCGCCTGTACGCCCGAGGGGTTTTTGTAGTGGAGTGTCTCCTTGTACTCCTCGAAGTTGGTATGCATCGTGTGACAGGAGGTGCAGAACTCCATGGTGTTGGTGGAGCGGATGCCGAAGTCGAGCGCGGCGACGAAGCCGATGCCGGCAAAGAACATCAGAACCAGGACTGCCATGGAGAATCTGCGCCGAGACGTCTTGCGCTGGGGCATACGAACCATCCTCCCCGACGGCGGTTGGTGACCGGTCCCGAGCACGCCCAGGAGGTCGCTCCGCCTTCTTGATAATTGTCATTGATCTTAAGTGAATTGGTCTGTGGTTGCCAAGGCCGGCGCCCGTGTCCGAGGTTGGCGGGCGTATTCCGGACGTGGACGTGTGCCGGGAACGCCGCCGTGAATCACTGGTCGGAGGTGGAGTGGTGCTATCGCAGTTGATCCCCGCTCATGGGGTCTCCGTGAGCCCCGATGTCGTGCGGCAGGTGCTCGCCACCGCCTTCGCGATCGACGATGGACTGCTCGGTGACGCCGTCACGATCCGTGTCTCCGGTGTCTCCGACGACCAGAACGCCATGCTGATGGCCGAGCTGCTGCTGGATCGTCTGTGCAGGGTCTCGGGGCGGGTGCTGGTCGATGTGCGCCGGCTGCACGGCCGTCCCTCGCTGGCCTCGGTCTACTTCCTGATGCGCGAGTTGCCGCTGCGCCAGCACCCGCCGCGTGAGGTCGCGATCCTGGAGCGTGAGGCGCTGCGTGCCCATGCTGAATTCCATCGCACGACCGCAGCCAACACCGGGGTGTGTTTCACGTACTTCTTCGACGTCGCCGCGGCATGTGCCTGGCTGGCCGCCGGGCGTTGAGTCGGTAGCGACGGCGGATCTCTCGGGGGATGGGGTGCATGCAAGGACGTTGTTGCATCATCAAGGTCGGCCGGACCTTCGGCGAGCTGGTCGCGCGTCGAGGTGACTTCGAGGACTGGATCCGCACCGGTCTCGGCAGCGATCGCGCCTGGCGGGTGGTCGACGCTGCGGCGGGCGCATCCTTGCCCGCGCCCGATGAACTCGCCGCGGTGGTGATCACCGGCTCGCACGCCATGGTCAGCGAGGCCGCGCCCTGGAGTCTGGGCATCGAGCGGTGGCTCTCGGGGGTGTTGGCGCGCCGGGTGCCGGTACTCGGGATCTGCTACGGGCACCAGTTGCTCGCCCGCGCCTGCGGCGGCGAGGTCGGCTTCAATCCGCGCGGACTCGAACTCGGCTGTGTCGAGGTTCGGCTGAGCGCGGCGGCGCACGACGATCCGCTGTTCGGTGGGCTGCCCGATCGCTTCGTGGCGCCGGTCACCCATGCCCAGTCGGTCTTGCGCCCCCCGCCCGGTGCCCGGGTGCTGGCAGCCAACGACCACGATCCCCATCAGGCATTGCGCCTGGGTGCGTCGGCCTGGGGCGTACAGTTCCATCCCGAGTTCGATCGCGAGGCGACCCAGGTCTATGTCGATCGCCAGATCGACGCCCTGGGCGCGCGCGGGTCCGAGGTCGAGGTCGTCGACACTCCCGAGGCGGCCGGCCTGCTCCAACGCTTCGCCGCTTTGGTGAGCGGGCGGTAGGGTGCCCAGCCGCCAGCCGCCAGCCGCCAGCCGCCAGCCGCCAGCCGCCAGTCGCCAGCGCCCAGCCGGGGAGATTGAACCGCGAAGGCGCGAAGGGCGCAAAGAGCCTCAAGTCGTAAGCGGCCAGTCTCCAGCAGCCAGTGGGAGCGCACCCTCGACGAGGGCACGTCTTGCCCGCATCCGTGGTGCAGGTCTTTGGCACCAGCGCTTGAGGGTAGTCAGCCACTGGTGGCTGGTGGCTGGTGGCTGAAGGCTGGTCGCTGGTCGCTGGCGTGATGGCCTCTAGCGCTGCGCGGAGAAATCGAGCATGCGCTGGATCGGGCGTACCGCGCGTTCGCGGATGGCGTCCTCGACCCGGATCTCCTGGTCGCCCTCGCGCAGCACGCGCTCGAGGTTCTGCAGCGCGTTCATCGCCATCCACGGACAGTGCGCGCAGCTCTCGCAGGTCGCGCCCTCGCCGGCGGTGGGGGCCGGGATCAGCGTCTTGTGGGGGGCGAGCTGACGCATCTTCCAGAAGATGCCGGTGTCGGTGGCGACGATGAACTCGGGGTTGGGCAGCTCGGTGACCGCGCGGATCAGCTGGGTGGTCGAGCCGACCACGTCGGCCTGCTCGACCACCGCATCGGGTGATTCGGGGTGGACCAGCACCGCCGCGTCGGGGTGTAGCGCGCGCACGCGTTCGAGGGCGTACGACTTGAACTCCTCGTGGACCACGCAGGCGCCGTCCCACATCAGCATCTCGGCGCCGGTCATGCGCTGGACATAGTGGCCGAGATGGCGGTCAGGCGCCCACAGGATCTTTTCGCCGCGCTCTGCAAGGTGGCGCACCACCGGGAGCGCGATGCTCGAGGTCACCATCCAGTCGGCGTGTGCCTTCACCTCGGCGCTGGTGTTGGCGTAGACCACCACGGTGTGATCCGGATGGGCGGCGCAGAAGGCGGCGAAGTCTGCTGGCGGGCAACCCTCGTCGAGCGAGCAGGTGGCGCTCAGATCGGGCATCAGCACCCGCTTCTCGGGGTTGAGGATCTTGGCCGTCTCGCCCATGAAGCGCACCCCGCAGACGACCAGGGTGCTGGCCTCGGTCTGGGTACCGAAGCGCGCCATCTCGAGCGAATCGGCGACCCGGCCGCCGGTTTCCTCGGCCAGTTCCTGGAGGTCGCCGTCGGTGTAGTAATGGGCGACCAGTACCGCGTCCTGCGCCTTGAGCAGTTTGGCGATGCGCTCCTTGGTGGCGCGCTTCTCGTCGGCGCTGAGGATGGGCCATTGGGGCTGGGGCGGTACCTGGACAGTGGGGCGGGAGCCACCCCCCGTGGTCGCGTTTGGCATGGTCGTTCTCTAGTGGTTCGTCTGGGGTCCGGCCTGGCGCCGCAGACGGGTTCGTCGCGGGCCGATGTCATGGCATTGGACCGGTCTCGGGTATGAATGCTCCCGTCCAGGCGTGTCGCCGCGCCGTGGCGAGCAGCGCCATCCGTGGGCTGGTGGACGGGGGGTGCATGGTGGCGCCGCAGCGCCGTGTCGCCACCGGCCGGGGTCGGCCGGTGGCAAGCTCTCCTCCGGGCGAACCCGGAGCGGTCAGGTCAGGCCGAGGCGGAGTCGCTTTCGGTTGCGGACTGCCCCCGGCGCGGCTTGTCGGGCAGGCCGCGCGGGTTGGTGAAGCGCTCGTTGAGGGTCTGGATATAGTTCTCGCAGTTCTGCAGCACCTCGTCGATGGTGTTGCGGCTCCTGCGACTCCAGCCGATCGGCGAGCCCGAGAGCACGGTGCGCCAGAAGCGGGTGTTGCGCTGGAAGGCGCCGATCACGTCGCCCGGCGGGTTGTGCTTCTCGACCTGCTTGCGCAGCCAGGGCATCACGCTCAGCGCCGCCAGTCGGCGGATGGTGAAGTGCCCGCCGATCACCAGCACCGCGATCACGCCCTCGAGCCCCCACAGTCCCCAGGAGACGGTGGTGAAGAGGTCGAGCCACTGCGGGTCGTAGACCAGCCCGTGCCAGTGTCCGGCCCGCAGGCTCCAGACCATGAAGGCGCCGGCCAGCAGCGCGAGCAGGATAGTCTCGGTGACCAGGGTGCGACGACGCCAGCGACGCTTGGCCTGTTGCAGCAGCGCCATCGAGCCGTCGGTGAAGTCGGTGGCGGTCTTGCGCAGCGCGGCGACGATGCGGTAGGCGCGCTCGATCTCGACGCGCTCCATGCGCAGATAGATCTCGGCGAGATCCTCGTCGCGCTTCTTCTCGAAGCGGGCGCGCCGGTGCTCGTCGGCGATGGTGGTGCCGGCGTCCGGGCTGTAGACGGTGTAGAAGCGCCCGGCGGTGAGTCCGGCCTCGCCGAGCGCGCGCAACCAGGCGGCGACCACGTCCTCGGGGTTATCTTCGGTGGCCGCCGAGTCCATCTGGTTGAGGATATAGAGGAACTTGCCCGAGTCGGCCCGGTTGATGGTGTCGCGCACCAGGTGCTTGAGGGTGTCGCGCATCGCCCCGGGCTCGGGGTGACGGGCGTCGAACATCACCAGCACCAGGTCGGAGAGGTCGATCATGTGATCGGTCAGGCGCAGGATGGTGGTGCGCTGGGCATCGGCGTCGAAGCCCGGGGAGTCGATCAGGATCTTGCCGCGCAGCCGGTCGCTGTGACAGGTCTTGAGCTGCAGATAGGTATCGATGCGGTTGCCGTCGCCGCTGTCCTCGGCGGTGTCGACATGGGCGATGTCGCGCGACATCTGGTAGAAGGGGAAGCGCGGGTCGGAGTCGAGCGAGACCCCGGGCAGCGAGTGGCTGATCGGGTCGGCGCTGTAGACGACGACGGTGAAGCGGTCGTCGACGGCCTGGTTGCCGGTGCGCTGGAGCTTCTCGCCGAGATAATGGTTGATGAAGGTCGACTTGCCCGCCGAGAAGGTGCCGAGCACCGAGATCAGCGGCCACCAGGGGATCTGACTGGAGAAGGTCTGATTGGTCTGCAGAACGCCGGTGGCGTAGGCGACCTCGTCGATCTCCCGGAAGCTCTGCACGGCACTGAGCAGGACCGGGTTCTCCTGCTCCAGGTGGGACTCCAGTTCCTTCAGGCGCTGCTGCACAGCGTCAGCGGTAGACGGCATGGATTGGGTTCCTCTCTGCGATGGTCCGTGCGCTTGTCGCTTGCGGGTGTGTGCCGGGCACGTCGCGGCGGACGCGCACTTCAGTATCGGGCTCACCTGCGGTTTCCCGGCGCGCGATGGCCCGCGATGTTACAACGAACCCCCAGGCCAGTGATAGTCGACCGCGCGGCGGTCTGCATGTCCCCGGGAACGGGCCCGTGGCCTGGGTTGAATGTCTCGCGGCGACACAGGCATACTGGACAACTGCGCCGTCCGGAGCACAGGGATGCGGCACCTGGCATGTCTCGCAGTACCCGGCCGAAGATCGCCTGGTCCATGAAAAGACGGACGCGCGCCGGGCTCAACGACCCTCCCCCCCGACGGTGTCCGAGTTCCGCTCCGAACCGCAATCGCGCCCTTCGGGCTTCCGACTCAACACACAGCGTTTGGTGTGCGATCCGATGGCAATACAGATGAGAAAGGCCTCAGCCGCGTGGCTGTTCGCCCTCGCCCTGGTGGGCGCCGCAAACACGGCGCAGGGGCAGGGCGGTCCGGACGAGACCTTCGTCGTCCAGCAGGCGCAGGGTGCGCCGACGGTCTCCATCGGCGGGACCGTGGTCCCCTACAAGGAGGTGATGCTCGCCGCCCAGCTCCCCGGGCGCGTGACCTTCATCGCCGGGCGCGAGGGCGACGCCTTCGATGACGCCGAGCTGCTGGTGGCCATCGGCGACGCCGAGTTGCTGGCCAAGCGCCGTGCGCTGCTCGCGCAGATGGCCAGCGCCGACGCCCAGCTGCGCAACGCCGGGGTGCAGTACACCCGCGAGATCTTCTCGCCGCAGTCGCGCGCGGTGCCCGGCGGCATGGGTCTGCCCAACCTGTTCGATCAGATGTTCACCCGTCCGGTCGAGTCCTTCATCGGCGAGCGTGATCGCAGCGCCGAGCGCTCGGCCGACCTGTTCGCCTCCGGCGTGCAGATCCAGGAGGCGCAGAACCTGATGCTGCGTCTGCAGGCCGAGCTGCAGGCGCTCGACGCCAAGATCCGCGATGCCCGCGGCATCGCGCCCTTCGACGGTGTGATCGTGAAGAAATTCGTCGAGGTCGGCGACACCGTGCAGCCGGGGCAGCCGCTGCTCAACTATGCCGACATTGAGTATCTCCAGGTCGAGGTCGACGTCCCGGCGCGACTGCGTGCGGGGCTGCGCGAGGGGATGATGCTGCAGGCCGAGATCGACCCCTCGAACCAGCGCGTGCCGGTCCGGGTGGCGCAGATCTTCCCCATGGCCGACCCCCAGCGTCACACCATCAAGATCAAGTTCGACCTGCCCCAGGGCGTCTCCGAGCCGGGGATGTACGCCAAGGTGCTGGTGCCCGATCACAACGCCCCGGCGCGTGCCAACCCGGTCGTGCCGCGCTCGGCGGTGCGCTACAACGGCAGCCTGCCCGGGGTCTATGTGCTCGACACCGAGGGCGCAGCCAAGCTGCGCCTGATCCGTGTCGGCGAGTCGCTCGAGGGCGGTTTCATCACCGTGCTCAGCGGGCTGCGCCCGGGCGAGCGAGTGCTCGCCGACCCCGGTCCCGGGGTGAGTGCCGGCTGGGCCCGAGGCGAGGACGCCGGGCACTGACGGATCAACCGGTCGCGGCGCGCAGGACCGCCCGCGACCCGGCGTGACGGCCTGCGACCGTCGCGCCGCTGGGCAGCGACGCCCGCTGCGGGCGTCCGCCGATCGCCGCCACGCCGCGCTGGCCCGTACAAGCTGGATTCGACATGAGCCAAGACGTAACCCCCATGACCTCGGATCAAGACACCCGTCTCGCCGACGACGCGCATCTCGGCATCGCCGGGCGCACCGCCCGCTTCTTCATCCGCTCGCCGCTCTCGCCGCTGTTCTACGCGGCGATGCTGATGATGGGGCTGCTCGGGTTGATGATGACCCCGCGCCAGGAGGATCCGCAGATCTCGGTGCCCATGATCGACATCATGGTGCAGTACCCGGGCGCCTCGGCGCAGCAGGTGGCCAACCTTGCCACCCAGCCGCTGGAGCGGCTGATCAGCGAGATCCCCGGGGTCAAGCACGTCTACTCGGCCTCGCGGCGCGGCGAGGGGCTGGTGACCGTCGAGTTCGACGTCGGCGAGGAGATGGGCCCCTCGTTGGTCAAGGTCAACGACAAGCTCGCCTCCAACATGGACCTGATCCCGCCGGGTGTGCTGCCGCCCCTGGTCAAGAGCAAGGGGATCAACGATGTGCCCATCGTCACCCTGACGCTGTGGTCGAAGGATCTCGACGACAACGGCATCGCCGACGTCGACGACGGCCAGCTGCGCCTGCTCGCTCAGGACCTGCTGCAGGCGCTCAAGCAGGTCGAGGACACCGGCAACGCGTTCATCGTCGGCGGGCGGCGCGAGCAGGTCACCATCGACGTCTCGCCCGAGCGGCTCTCGGGCTATCGCATCAGTCTCGACCAGGTGGCGCAGACGCTGAGGAGCGCCAACGCCGAGACCACCGCCGGCGACGTCGAGTCGCGCGGCGCGCACTTCACCGTCACCACCGGCGCCTTCCTCACCGGGGTCGAGGACATCAACCGGCTGGTGGTCGGCACCTACAACGACATCCCGGTCTACATGCACGATGTGGCCGAGATCCGGCTCGGACCCGAGGACGCCAGCCAGCTCGTCACCTATTACACCGGACCTGCCGCCGAGATCGAGACCCGCGCCGACGGTCGTCCCGCCGTCACCCTCGCCATCGCCAAGAAGGAGCTGAGCAACGGCGTGACCGTGGCCGATGCCATCCTCGAGCGGGTCGAGGAGCTGCGCGGCACGCGCATCCCCGACAACGTCGAGGTCAGCGTCACCCGCAACTACGGTGAGTCGGCCGATCAGAAGGTCTCGGAGCTGATCTGGAAGCTGATCAAGGCCACCCTGTTCGTGGTGGTGCTGGTGCTCATCGCCTTCCGCGCGGTGCGCCCGGCGCTGGTGGTGATGCTGGTGATCCCGGTGGTGCTGTTCATGACGGTGTTCATCGCCTGGGTGGGCGAGTTCACCATCGACCGGGTGAGCCTGTTTGCGCTGATCTTCTCCATCGGCATCCTCGTCGACGATGCCATCGTGGTGGTCGAGAACATCTACCGACGCTGGCTGGCCGAGGGCCGCACCGACGAGGCCACCGCGGTCGACGCGGTGCGCGAGGTCGGCAACCCGACCATCCTTGCCACCTTCACGGTGATCGCGGCGCTGCTGCCGATGGGCTTCGTCAGCGGCATGATGGGGCCCTACATGGCGCCGATCCCGGTGCTCGGCTCGGTGGCGATGTTCGTCTCGCTGTTCGCCGCCTTCGTCTTCACCCCCTATCTGGCGATCTCCAAGTGGCTGCGCCCCTCGATGGGCTATCTCGCCGCCGCCGAGCGGCGCGAGCATCGCGACGCCGAGCGACTCGAGCGCTTCTTCCGCCGCGTGCTCACCCCGCTGATGGAGAGCCGCGCCAAGCGGCGCATCTTCCGCCTGGTGCTCTGGGGCACCTTCCTCTTCGCCTGCTCCTTCTTCTACTTCAAGTGGGTGGCGGTGAAGATGATGCCGCTCGACAACAAGCCCGAGTTCTCGGTGGTGATCGACATGCCCGAGGGCACGGCGCTGCCGGTGACGGCGAATCTCGCCCACCGGCTCGCCGAGCAGCTGCGCACCCTGCCCGAGGTGACCGCGATCCAGCTCTATGCCGGCACCGCGCGACCGTTCGACTTCAACGGCATGGTGCGCCACTACTATCTGCGCTCCGACCCCTGGCAGGGCGAGCTGCAGGTGCAGCTCACCGACAAGCACGCGCGCGAGCGCAGCAGCCACGAGATCGCGGTCGCCGCGCGCGAGCTGATCACCGCCACCGCGCACCAGGCCGGGGCGCGGATCGCGGTGGTGGAGATGCCGCCGGGACCGCCGGTGCTGCAATCGGTGGTCGCCGAGATCTACGGCCCGACCCCGGAGCTGCGCCGCGAGTTCGCGCGTGACGTCACCGCCTTCTTCGGGCAGGCGCCGAGCGCGCGCGATGTCGACAACTATCTGCGCGACGACTTCGACTACTGGCGCTTCGAGGTCGATACCGAGAAGGCGGTGCGTCGCGGCATCTCGGTCGACACCATCAACCGCAACCTCGAGATGGCCCTCGGTGGCGCCACCATGGGCGACATCAAGCAGCAGAGCGGGCGTCAGAGCGGTCACGAGCCGACCCGGATCGTCATCCAGGTGCCGCTGGCCGAGCGCTCGCAGATCGAGCGTCTGGGCGATCTGCCGATCCTCTCCAACCAGGGCTTCACGGTGCCGTTGAGCGAGCTCGGGCGCTTTGTGCTGACCCCCGAGGAGGATCTGATCTATCACAAGGATCTGCGCCCGGTCGAATACGTCGTCGCCGATGTCGGCGGGCGTCTGGCCGCGCCGGTCTATGCCATGTTCCAGGTCCAGGACCTGATGGCCGAGCAGGACTACCTCGCCCCGGACGGCTCGCGTCCGAACGCCGGCGGCGGTTTCGGCGATGCCTTCCACTGGCTCGGCGCGCCGCCCAACGACGGGCGTCTCGCCTGGCAGTGGGCCGGTGAGTGGACGGTCACCTTCGAGACCTTCCGCGACATGGGCGCGGCCTTCGCCGTCGCCCTGGTGCTGATCTACATCCTGGTGGTGTGGGAGTTCGGCAACTTCCGCATCCCGCTGGTGATCATGGCGCCGATCCCGCTGACCCTGCTCGGCATCATCCCCACCCACGCGCTGGTGTTCGCGATGGGCATGGGCGGCGAGTTCACCGCCACCTCGATGATCGGCTGGATCGCCCTGGCCGGGATCATCGTGCGCAACTCCATCCTGCTGGTGGATTTCGCCATCCACGAGATCCAGAAGGGCGTGCCGGTGGCCGAGGCGATGATCCGCGCCTGCAAGATCCGCACGCGCCCGATCCTCATCACCGCGCTGGCGCTGGTCGCCGGCTCCAGCGTGATCATCACCGACCCGATCTTCCAGGGCATGGCGATCTCGCTGCTCTCGGGCGTGGTGGTCTCGACCCTGCTCACCCTGATCGTGATCCCGCTCGGCTGTGTCGCCGCGAGCGAGGCCATGTGCGAGGTCGCGGCGGCGAGCGCGCCGCCCGGGGTGCGGGTGCCCTGTCTCGCCGAGCGCGAGGAGGCCGCCGAGGCCGCAGAGCACGCGCGTCCCGATGCCGCGCCAGGCGCGGGGCGGATGCGCCGGATCGCCGCCCAGGCCGGTGAGATCCTGGTGATGGTGTTCTATGCGGTGCGCGCGATCTTCGTGCTGCTGTTCGAGGCGCTCAAGGGGATGCTCGGGCGTTGGCGCGAGCGGCGCCGGCCGCAGCGCCCGGCGCCGACGCGGACCACGGCGCCGCCGCCGAGCGACACTCCGGCAGCGGCTGCGTCGCCCACGACGCGTGCCGCCGAACCGGAACCGGAACCGAAACCTGAGCCTGAGTCCGAGTCCGAGTCCGAGTCGCCGGCGAAGAGGACGACCGCGAAGAAGACGACGGCGAAGAAGGCCACCGCGAAGAAGACGACGGCGCGCAAGACCACCGCGAAGTCGACCACGACGCGCAAGACCGCCAAGCGCAGCGGGCGGCGTGGCATCCAGTTGAAGGATGACGCCCAGGAGCCGCCGAGCGATGACTGAGTCGTCTCCGTCTGGTCGCCTGCCGGGGCGGTCTGCTAAGGTCGCTGCGTTGCACGTCGCCGCATGAGCGTGCGCAAGGAGTCACGTTCATGATGCGTCGGTTGTCGGCCGCCACCCTGGTGTGCGCGCTCTGGTGCGCGGCCCCCGGGGCCGCCCAATCGCTGTGGTCGGCCCCCGATGGGGCGGATTCACCCTATCGCCAGGGCTTCGAGCAGGGGCTCGAGCAGCAGGCCGCACCGCCTGTCTGGTCAGCGCCGCCGCGCGCTCGCGACGACGGCTATCGCTTCCGCCCCTGGGGCGCTGAGGAGGCGAGGACGGATGAGGTTCCGGGCTATCGCTTCCGTGAGCCCGGGCGTCGCGCCGATGCGCCATTGGTGGTGCCGGGGGAGGGGATCGAGTATCGCTTCCGACCGCTGACCGAGCGCGAACGCATGCAGCGTGATGAGACAAGGAATCGCGACTGGCGGCCGCGACGACAGCGTTCGAGTGACGGCCAGGCGCCGCCACCCCTCGGTTGGCCCGCACCCTGGTCCGTGGACTGACCTCGGCGGCGTGGTCCCGATCACCATCCCACACACCATCAGGAGGAGCTGACGTCATGCGGTTGAAACAATGGATGCAGACGGCCGTCGCCCTCGGCGCCGGTCTGGCCGCGATGGCCCAGGGGGCCTCGGCGGCGACCGAGTTCTCCGCCGAGATGCTCGGTCGCGCCCCGGACGGGCAGACGACCTCGGGGCGGATGTATGTCGGCGACGGACGGATGCGCGTCGAGATGACCCGCGAGGGGCGGGAGATGGTGCGCATCGTCGATCGTGACCAGGGGCGCGAGTGGTTGCTGCTGCCGGCGCAGCGCGTCTACATGGAGCGCAGCCTCCCGCCCCAGGCGGGCAATGATCCGCTGCCCGCGCCCTCGGCCGAGCGCAATCCCTGTGCCGGGCTGCCGGAGATGAACTGCCGGCGCGCCGGCGAGGAGACCGTCGGCGGTCGTGCCGCGGTCAAGTGGGAGATGACGATCAGCCGCGACGGCCAGACCCTCACCGGCGCCCAGTGGCTCGATGTCGAGCGCGGACTGCCGCTGAAGTACGAGATGCCCGATGGTCGGCGCATGGAGCTGCATCTGGTCGGCGAGGAGCGGCTCGACGGGCGGCAGGTCGAGAAATGGGAGGTGACCGCCAGCGCACCGAACCAGCAGCCGACCCGGACCTTCCAGTGGTTCGATCCCGAGCTGGGGCTGGCGGTGCGCGAGGAGTTCCCCGGGGGTTACGTACGCGAACTCGACGCCATCCGCGTCGGTCCGCAGCCCGATCACCTGTTCAGCGTCCCCGAGGGCTATAGCCGCGCCGAGCCACAGCAGCAGCGCTAGGGAGGAGGCGCCGCCGGGCGTGGCGGCGCAGCCCCGCCCGGTCCGCCCGGTCCGCCCGGGGAGCAGTCGTTGAGGAGTTGTGCAGCATGATCACCATCGTCGGCAGTCTCAAGGGTGGCTCGGGCAAGAGCACCGTCACCTTCAATCTTGCGGTGTGGCTGGCCATGGCCGAGCGCCGGGTGCGGCTGATCGATGCCGACCCCCAGGCCACCCTCAGCGACGTGCTCGAGGTGCGCCGGGAGGAGGGGTTCGATCCGGCGCTGGCGGTCGAGCCGCTGGCCGCGCTCGATGATCCCGCGCTGGGCGAGGCCGATGAGGTGCTGATCGATGTCGGCACCGCCGACATGGCGGCGATGCGCCGGGCGCTGGCGGTGTGCGACCGGGTGCTGGTGCCGGTGCAGCCGTCGCAGGCCGACATCTGGTCGGCACAGCGCTACATTCGGCTGATCGCCGAGGAGGGGCTCGCGCGCACGCCCGAGATCCTCGGTTTCATCAACCGCGGTGATACCCACCACGCGGTGCGCGAGACCGCCGAGGCCGCCGCCGCGCTGGTCGCGCTCCCCGGTCTCCGTTTCATCCGCCCGCGCCTGTCGCAGCGCACCCTGTTTCGGCGCTCCTTCAGCGAGGGGCTGGCGGTGTTCGAGCTCGAGCCCCGGGGCAAGGGCGCGCGCGAGTTCCTGGCGCTGGCCGCGGCGCTCTACCCCGAGCTCGTCTGAGCCAGCCGACCGGCTTCGTACGGTACTTGGCCGTTTCCACTGGGATCGTCCGTGTTGCCCGTCGCGGCAATTCTGTTAATCTCGAAGATCAGCGTTCCGAGCCGGTCGTCCGGCCCTGGCCGGTGGACAATCACAACGAGCAGTCTGTCTCATCATGGCCGATCATCAGAACCCAGCGGGCGAGGAGGAGGCGCGGGGACGCGCCGGCAACGAGACCATCGACGAGGTCGCCGCCGAGTCGCACCTCAACGCCTACGCGATCGAGCGCCTCTCCCAGGCCTTCGAGACCAGCGCCAAGCGCTGGGAGCTGATCGTCTACCCGACCCTCTTCGCCTTCATCATCCTCGCCGCCTACGGCTTCTATCTGGTGTTCAGCCTTGCCAAGGACGTGCACTATCTGGCGATCAGCGTCGACACCAACATGACGGTACTGGCCAGCAACATGCAGTCGATCTCCGACAACATGGGCCAGATGACCGCCACCATGCGCAACATGGGCATCGGCGTCGACTCGCTCGCCCATGACGTCAACACCCTCGAGCCGATGCTCGACAGCCTGCAGTCGATGGACCGCGCGATGCAGCACATGACCTACTCGACCTCGTCGATGCGCAACGACATGGCGGTGATGAACCAGAGCATCAGCCGGCCGATGCAGTTCATGAACTGGTTCATGCCCTGGTAGCGGGCTGTCGGGATGATGACGGAGATGGATGAGGTGCGGCTGGTGGTGGCGATCTCCTCGCGCGCGCTGTTCGATCTCAGCGCCTCGCACCGGGTCTTCGAGGAGGAGGGCGTTGACGCCTACCATGCCTACCAGATTGCCCACGAGCAGGAGATCCTCGAGCCCGGCGTGGCCTTCACCCTGGTGCGCAAGCTGATGAGCCTCAACGACCTGCTCGGTGATCGTGGCCGGGTGGAGGTGATCCTGCTCTCGCGCAACAGCTCCGATACCGGGCTGCGGGTGCTCACCTCCGCTCACCAGCATGGGCTCGATATCGAGCGCGCCGCCTTCACCGGGGGCGAGAGCCCCTATCGCTATGTCGCCGCCTTCGGCGCCCATCTGTTCCTCTCGGCCGATCCCACCGATGTGCGTCTGGCGCTCGATGCCGGTTGCGCCGCCGCGACCGTGCTGCCGAGCAGCGCACCCGCGCACGGCGACGACGACGCCCAGTTGCGCATCGCCTTCGACGGCGACGCCGTACTGTTCTCCGACGAGGCCGAGCGACTCTATCGCCAGCAGGGGCTGGCGGTGTTCAACGCCAGCGAGTCGGCCGCCGCCCACGATCCGCTGCCGGGCGGGCCCTTCAAGGGGTTTCTGGTCGCGCTGCATCGGCTGCAGCGGCTTTTCCCGGCCGCTGCCGCGCCGCTGCGTACCGCCCTGGTGACCTCGCGCGGCGCGCCCTCGCACGAGCGGGTGATCCGCACCCTGCGCGCCTGGGGGATTCGGCTCGACGAGTCGCTGTTCCTCGGTGGGCTCGGCAAGTCACCCTTCCTCGAGGCCTTCGACGCCGACATCTTCTTCGACGATCAGGCCGAGCACTGCGAGGCGGCGCGGTTGCGGGTGGCCACCGGGCACGTCCCGCACGGCGTGGCCAACGGTTGAGCTGCTCAGCCGGTGCGCCGCCGTGACCAGGGGGTCAGTGCGGCGAGACCGAGCCCGATCAGCACCCAGGGGGCAGGGGTCGGGATGCTGCCCGATGGCGCTGCAAAGGTCGCGAAACCGGTAGCGATCAGCGGCGGCGTGGTGCCGGTCAGCTCGCCGAGCAGCTTCGACGAGCCGATACCGTCGAAGACCCCGCCGGCGATGCTCTGGACCCGCAGCCCGATGCGTTGATCGGTCAGCGCCGCGCTGCTCAGTCCGGGCAGCACCAGGTCGAAGGTACGCTGCTGCTGGAAGCCGTCGCGACCGCCGTTGAGCCCGAGCAGCAGGCCGATATCGAAGCCCGTCGCCACGCCGCCACCGCCATTGAGGTTGTTGCCGCCGCCGAGGCTGCCGATCGCGTCGGCGTCGAACCAGGCATCGAGTACGCCTCCGCTCGGGAACACCTGGCTGGCATCGTCGGCGAGGCTCGCGGTCGCACCGCTGGTGTCGAGACGGGTGAACGTGGGCACCAGCGCGGGATCGGCGAGATCGAACCAGAGGGCGAGCAGGTCGGCCTGGGTCAGCCCCGGATTGACCGGATCGGAGACATCGAGGGTGATGCGGATGCGGTCGGGGCCGAGATCGCTGACCCGTACCTCGGCGAAGAAGCCGCCGCCGTTGGTGAAGTCCTCGATCCTGGTGGTGATGCTCCCGGCGGTGGCCGGAGCGATTCCGCCGAACAGCAGGGTCAGCGCGAGCAGCAGGGTGGTGTTGTGCATCATCTCGGCCCTCTCCGACAGGTCAACCTGCCCGTTGGGTGCCCGCGCCATGTCGTCGTCGGTGGCGCGATGCGGTGTTGGTCGGTGCGTCTCCGGAAACAACAAAGCATGAACTGGACCAGTTTTTATGTCGTTGTTTTCATTGTTTGATGATCGGGGCAGCATGATCGCTTGACAAGAATCCTGACGTTTCTTGTCAGTTTTGTCCGCGTTTGTCTGGACACCCCACTGTCGCCCTGTCTATGCTCGAGAACCCCGTCCTGCGCTAGCGAACGAGGTCCCGTGTCATGTGCCGCTGCCCCCATGCCGTGCTGCTGATCCTGCTGCTCCAGGCGCCGCTGCCCGTGGTGGCCGACGAGACGGCGCGCTATGCCGAGCTGGCCGGGCGCATCGCCGATGGCATCGGACTCGACCGGGATCTGGTGCAGGCGGTGATCGCCGCCGAGTCGGCCTATGACCCGGACGCGGTCTCGCCGGTCGGTGCGGTCGGCTTGATGCAGGTGATGCCGGAGACGGCGCGGGACTATGGCGTCGAGGGTCAGGCCCGTCTCGCTGAGCCTGCGACCAACCTGGCGACCGGGATGCGCCATCTCAAGCGGCTGCTCGAGAAGTACGACAACATCGGCCAGGCGGTGATGGCCTACAACGCCGGCGAGGGGGCCCTGGCGCGAGGCGGCGGGCGGGTCGACTACCCCGAGACCCAGCGCTACACCCATCGGGTGCTCACCGACTATCTCGGACGCAAGGGCGTTGCACCCTACTCGGAGGCAGCGCGCGCGCTGCTCGGGATCGAGCTGTCCCCGGCGATGGCCCGGGCCGGGGGCGAGCGGCGCGCTGCGCCCGGTGCTCGCGCGTACCGCGTTGCGTCCCGAGATGGCGGCGCGGCATGCGGCCGCGAGCGCCACGCTCGCCGCTCGTCGGGACGGTGCGCAACGGCTCTCCGCGCCGCGCCTGAGACGCGCGCCGCCGGGCTATCTGCGGGCGCCGCCGACGGCGCGCTAGCCGCCGCTGGAGACCTCCAGCGTCGGTGAGGGGCGCTGCAGGAAGTTGCCCTGCACATAATCGACCCCGGCGGTCCACAGCACCGTCAGGGTGCGCGCATCCTCCACCCCGGTGACCACGCTCTTGATGTTGAACTCGCGCGCGAGGTTGGCCAGCTCCATCACCCGTTTCTGCTTCTGCTGATCGTCGGCCAGACGCTGGGAGAAGTCGGGCATCAGCAGCACGAAGTCGAGTGCCAGCCCCTGCAGCAGCATCTCCGGGCGTTCGGCCATGCCGAAGCGATTGATCGCCACCCGGCACTTGATCTTGCGCAGCGCCTCGACCAGCTTGCTCAGGCCGGCGAGGTTGGCCGCGACCAGCGCCTCCTGGAACTGGAAGGTCAGCCAGTTGCCGCGCACGTCGAACTCGCGCATGCAGTCGCAGATCCACAGCACAATGCTGGGGTCGCGGAAGGTATCCTCGGAGAGGTTGATGAAGAAGCTGATGTTGTGACCGGCGCGACGCTGTTCGCTGAGTGACTGGATGGCGGCGCGGATGGCCCACTTGTCGATGCGCTCGATCAGCCCGCGACGGATCGCCGGACCGATGAAGTCCTTGGCCTCGAGCATGTCCTCGTCCTCGTCGAACAGCCGCACCAGGACACTGTAGTGCTCCTGGTTGTCGCCCATCAGACTGATGATCGGCTGATAGACCAGACGGAACTGGTCGTGCTCGAGGGCGTACTCGATGCGTTCGGCGATCTGCTCATCACCCTCCTCGGCGCTCTGCTTGGTGCGCGAGGCGAGCGAGGTCGGCTTGCCCATCCCGCCCTGACCCGGGCCGCCGGCGAGCAGGCGCAGACAGCGCTGATGAGCGAGGTTGACGATGTCGCTGGGTTCGCGTGCGCGTAGCTCCACCAGCACGTGGGCGACGACACAGTCGGCGGCCTCGTCCTCACGCTCGCCATTGCGCCCGCGCTGGAGACGGGCCTCGTGCTCGATCCGGGCGGTGATCTGCTCGACCGTGGTGGTGTCGAGTCCGTCGATCAGCAGCATGAAACCGTCGTCGCTGACCTGCGCCAGCATGCCTCCGGCATGATCGGCGAGGATGCCCTGGAGTGGTTCGCGCAGGCCCTCGATCAGCGTCAGTGCGGTGGTCAGGCCGAGGTCGCGCAGCAGTTCGGCGCGGCCCTTGATCTGGATGAAGAAGAGCGCGAAGGGATGCCTGGGGCGGTGCTCGGCATCGAGTCGCGCGGCGATGGCGGCGATCATCTGCGCGCGCCCCGGCATCGCCTCGGCGCTGTGGTTGTCGCTCTCGATGAGCGGCGCCGCCGCGCCCGCCGCCGGTCGCACCAGGATGCGCAGACAGGGCTCTTCGTCGATCTCCGAGCTGGCCGCGCGCAGCCGCGCGGCGAAGGGCCGACGGTCGGCGCCCTGGCACTGGGTGTCGAGCTCGGCGCCGTCCTCGCGATCGGAGTACTCGACCGCGCGCAGGAATTCGCGCACCCGGGGGCGTTGCTCGGCGGGGATCAGGTCGAGGAAGGTGGCGCCGGCCAGCGCGTCGGCGTCGGCATAGCCGAACAGCGACAGATAGGCGGCATTGGCGTGCAGGTGCAGCCCCTCCTGGACGAAGGCGATGGCGTCCAGGCTGCCCTCGATGAACTCGCGCGCGCGGCGCTCGCACTGGCGCAGCCGGGTGGCGAGCGCGCGTGCCTCGCGGCGCTGGTAGAGATCGGCCAGCTCGCGCTTGGCCACCAGCTGGAGGTGCTCGGGGTCGTCGCGCCGGACCAGATCGCGGGCGCCGCCGCGACGGGCGCGAAGCGATTCGGTCGCGTCGCTCTCGGGGCCGGTGATGACGATCAGCGGGGTGTCGCTGTCGAGCCTGCGGTGGGCGGCGAGGGCCGCTTCGAGATCGATGTCGCGGTCGTGGGCGCAGCACAGCACCAGATCGCAGGGGGTGCGTGCGAGCAACTCGCCGAGTCGCTCCACCTGGGCGCTGACCATGCCGCGCGCCGCGATGCCCGCCTCGCGCAGGGTGGCGACGAGGCGCTCGGCCTCGCTGGACTCGGCGGTCAGGATGAGCAGTGTGACGGCTGGATTCGGGGCAGGCATGCTGGGCGACCGGTTTCAGGAACGCAAGAAAAGGCTTGCATCGATTATCGGGGTTTGCGCCGCCGATGAAAACGACCGTCGACCCAGTGATGGCTTCGGCGGCCTCAGATCTCGTCGCCGACGGCCAGCGGCAGCTTGGCGACGGCGCCGGGGCGCTCGCGTACCAGACGCGGCACCAGATAACCCGGCAGCCGGGCGCGCAGCGTCGCGACCAGGGCGCGCGCCTCGGTGTCGTCGACCTGGAAATGGGCGCCGCCCTGGACCCGGTCGAGCTGGTGCAGATAGTAGGGCAGGACACCACAGCCGAGCAGCCGCTCGCTGAGCGCGCACTGTGCCGCGACGCCGTCGTTGACCCCGCGCAGCAACACCGCCTGGTTGAGCAGCATCGTCCCGGTCTCGCGCAGTCGCGCGAGCGCGGCGGCGGCCGCCTCGCCGAGCTCGTTGGCGTGGTTGGCATGGATCACCACCACCGTCTCCAGCCGGCTCCTTGCCAGGCGGGCGCAGAGCGCCTCGGTGATCCGTGCCGGCAGCACCACCGGCATCCGGGTGTGCAACCGTACCCGCCGTAGCTGGCCGATCGCCTCGAGCCCGTCGAGCAGGGCGTCGAGACGATCATCGTCGAGCATCAGCGGGTCGCCGCCGCTGAGGATCACCTCGTTGATCGACCCGTCGGCCGCCAATCGCGCGAGCGCGGCGCGCAGGCGGGTTTGGCCGGTCTCCGGGGCGGCGTGCGGGTAGTGACGGCGGAAGCAGTGGCGGCAGTGCAGGGCGCAGGCGCCGGTGGCGATCAGCAGGGCGCGACCGTGATACTTCATCAACAGCCCGTCGCCCTGGTCGGCGGCGGCGTCATCGACCGGGTCGGCGCTGAAGCCGGGCACCACCACGCGCTCGCGGGCGAGCGGCAGTACCTGACGCAGCAGCGGGTCGTCGGGGTCGCCGGGGCGCATCAGCGCGACGAACGCACGCGGCACCCGCAGGCCGAAGGGGCGCGGGTCGGGATCGAGCGGCGGCAGTCGGTCGCGCTCGAGGCCGAGCGCGTCGAGCAGGACGTCGGTCTCGGTGATCGCTTGACGCAGCGCCTGCTTCCAGTCGCGGGTCTGACAACCGCTATCGCTTCGCGGTAAGATCGTAAAGTTTAACTCTCGATTAATTGAGGATGACATGGCGACTTACAGCACGAATGAATTCAAGGGCGGGCTCAAGATCATGCTCGACGGTGATCCATACACCATCGTCGAGAACGAGTTCGTCAAGCCCGGCAAGGGGCAGGCCTTCAACCGCGTCCGGGTGCGCAATCTCAAGACCGGTCGCGTGGTGGAGAAGACCTTCAAGTCCGGTGAGTCGGTCGAGGCGGCCGATGTCCATGATACGGAGATGCAGTATCTCTACAACGATGGCATCGAGTGGAACTTCATGGACCCCGACACCTTCGAGCAGCTGATCGCCAGCGAGCAGGCGGTCGGCGAGGCGGCGAAGTGGATCAAGGAGCAGGACCTCTGCAAGGTCACGCTGTGGAACGGCGTGCCGCTGTCGATCGAGCCGCCGAACTTCGTGGTGCTCGAGATCACCGAGACCGATCCCGGCCTCAAGGGCGACACCTCGGGCGGCGGCGGCAAGCCGGCGACCCTTGAGACCGGCGCCGTGGTGCGCGTGCCGCTGTTCGTGCAGACCGGCGAGCTGATCAAGGTCGACACCCGCACCGGCGAGTACGTCTCGCGCGCCAAGGAGGCATGAGCCCCGCCGCCCGGGACACGGCCGCGACAGGGCTGCCGTGGCGCCCGTGCGCGACCCGCGAGATGCTCGAGGCGCGCGCGGCGATGCTCGCGCGCATCCGCGCCTTCTTCGCCGCCGCCGGGGTGCTCGAGGTCGAGACCCCGCTGCTCTCGCGCGCGGCGGTCACCGATCCGGCGCTGACCAGCCTGGCGGTGCGCCCCGGTACCGGGGTCGCCGGGGGCTATCTGCACACCTCGCCCGAGTTCGCGATGAAGCGCCTGCTGGCCGCGGGCTCGGGGCCGATCTACCAGATCTGCAAGGTGTTCCGCGACGACGAGCGCGGGCGCTGGCACCACCCCGAGTTCAGCCTGCTCGAATGGTATCGCCCGGGCTGGGACTATCAGCGCCTGATCGACGAGGTCGCCGCGCTGGTGCGCGCCGCGCTCGACCGCCCGGCGCTCGCCGTCGAGCGGGTGAGCTATCGCGCGCTGTTTCGCGACGGGCTCGGCATCGACCCTTGGGACACCTCGGTGGCGGCGCTGCGCGACTGTGCGCGCCGCGTCGGGATCGGCGGGGTCGAGGGGCTGGAACTCGACCGCGACGGCTGGCTCGACCTGCTGCTCAGTCATCGGCTGGAGTCGGGGCTGGGGCGCGGTCGGTTGAGCTTCGTCCACGATTATCCGCCGAGCCAGGCGGCGCTGGCGCGGGTGCGCCCGGGCGCGGCCCCGGTGGCCGAGCGCTTCGAGCTCTATGTCGAGGGCGTGGAGCTGGCCAACGGCTTCCAGGAGTTGACCGACGCCGCCGAGCAGCGCGCCCGCTTCGACGCCGACCTCGACTGGCGCCGTGCCAACGGGCAGGCCGAGGTGCCGGCCGATGTGCATTTCCTCGCCGCGCTCGAGGCCGGGCTGCCGGAGAGCGCCGGGGTCGCCCTCGGGCTCGATCGGTTGCTGATGATCGCCACCGGCGCGCCCGACATCGACGCCGTGCTCGCCTTCCCGGTCGAGCGCGCCTGAACCGCCCGGGCGGTCGCCAGCCGGCGACCTGTCCGGTGCTGTTATCCTCATCTTCCTTGCCAAGTCCGTCGACATCAACGCCTTGACCGAGCAATCGTTCCCCGCCGATTCCGAACTGGAGCGCTGTCTGCTCCAGGACCGCCCGACCCTCGGGCGCCGTCTCAAGGGGCTGCGCCGCCGTGCCCGCGCCGGTCAGCCCTTCGAGCGCGGTCTGCACGCGCTGTGGCAGCGCCTGCGCGCCTCGCAGGCACTGTGCGAGCGCCGTGGCGCGCTGGTCCCCGCGATCGACTATCCGCCGGCCCTGCCGGTCAGCGAGCGGCGCGAGGAACTCGCCGCGCTGATCCGCGAGCATCAGGTGGTGGTGGTCTGTGGCGAGACCGGTTCGGGCAAGTCGACCCAGCTCCCCAAGCTCTGTCTCGATCTCGGTCGCGGCCGGTTCGGGCGCATCGGTCATACCCAGCCGCGGCGCATCGCCGCGCGCAGTCTGGCCGCGCGGGTGGCGCAGGAGCTCGGCGGCGAGGTCGGCGCCCTGGTCGGCTACAAGGTGCGTTTCCACGACCGCGTGCGCCCCGAGACCGCGATCAAGCTGATGACCGACGGCATGTTGCTCGCCGAGGTGCAGCAGGATCGCGATCTGCGCGAGTACGACACCCTGATCATCGACGAGGCCCACGAGCGCAGCCTCAACATCGACTTCCTGCTCGGCTATCTGCGCGGGGTGCTGGCGCGGCGCCCTGAGTTCAAGCTGATCGTCACCTCGGCGACCATCGACCCGCAGCGCTTTGCCGATCACTTCGCCGACGCCGCTGGAAATCCGGCGCCGGTGATCGAGATCTCCGGGCGCACCTACCCGGTCGAGGTGCGCTACCGTCCGCCCGAGTCGCCGCATGCCGGCGAGCGCGACGAGTCGATGCAACGGGCGATCTCGGACGCCGTCGGCGAGCTTGCCGCCCAGGGTCCGGGCGACGTGCTGGTGTTCCTCTCTGGCGAGCGCGAGATCCGCGAGACCGCCGAGACCCTGCGCAAGCATCACCCGCCCTCGACCGAGATCCTGCCGCTGTTCGCCCGTCAGGGGCCGCGCGAGCAGGCACGGGTGTTCCAGCCCCACAGCACCCGTCGGGTGGTGCTCGCCACCAATGTCGCCGAGACCTCGCTGACGGTACCGGGCATCCGCTATGTGATCGACCCCGGCTTCGCCCGTATCAGCCGCTACAGCCACCGCACCAAGGTGCAGCGGCTGCCGGTCGAGCGCATCTCGCGCGCCTCGGCCGACCAGCGCAAGGGGCGCTGCGGGCGTGTCGCCGAGGGCATCTGTATCCGGCTCTACGAGGAGGAGAGCTTCGCCGAGCGCGCCGCCTTCACCGAGCCGGAGATCGTGCGCACCAACCTCGCTGCGGTCATCCTGCAGATGAAGCTGCTCGGTTTCGGCGCGATCGAGCGCTTCCCCTTCATCGATCCGCCCGACGGGCGACTGGTGCGCGACGGCTACCGCACCCTCGAGGAGCTGGCGGCGATCGACGCCGCGGGCGAACTCACCGAGCTGGGACGACGGCTGGCGCGGCTGCCGGTCGATCCGCGCATCGGCCGGATGCTGCTTGCCGGGGCCGAGCGGCGCTGTCTGCGCGAGGTGCTGATCATCGCCGCGGCGCTGAGCGTGCAGGACCCGCGCGAGCGCCCCCACGATCAGCAGCAGGCCGCCGACGAGATCCACGCCACCTTCGCCCACGAGCATTCCGACTTCCTCGGCTTCGTCAATCTCTGGACCTTCCTCGAGCGCGAGCGCCATGCGCTCTCGTGCAACAAGTTCACCAAGCTCTGCCAGCGTCACTTCCTCTCGCCGACCCGGGTGCAGGAGTGGCGCGATGTTCACGCCCAGCTGCGCGAGCAGATGCTGGAGATGGGCGACAAGGAGGACAGCACCGAGGGCGGCGAGGAGCAGATCCATCGCGCCCTGCTCAGCGGGCTGCTCGGCAACATCGGCTTTCGCGATGGTCAGCGCGAGTATCTCGGCGCGCGCAACAGCCGTTTCCACCTCCACCCCAGCTCGGGGCTCTTCGCCCAGCCGCCGAAGTGGGTCGTCGTCGCCGAGCGGGTCGAGACCACGCGCCAGTACGGGCGCACCGTGGCGCAGGTGCAGCCGGCCTGGATCGAGGAGGCCGGGCAGCATCTGCTGCAGCGCAGCTACAGCGAGCCGCACTGGCAGTCGCGCGCCGGTCAGGTGGCGGCCTTCGAGCGCGTCACCCTGTTCGGCGTCACCCTGGTGGCGCGCCGGCGCGTCAACTACGGCCCGATCAACCCCGGCGAGGCGCGCGAGATCTTCCTGCGCTTTGCGCTGGTCGAGGGCGACTTCAGCACCCGCGCGCCCTTCTGGCGGCACAATCAGGCGCTGATCGAGGAGATCCGCGCGCTCGAGGCCAAGTCGCGCCGCCGCGACATCCTCGTCGACGAGGAGGCGATCTACGCCTTCTATGCCGAGCGCGTGCCCTCGGGCATCTACTCGCGCCCGCAGTTCGAGCGCTGGCTGCGCGAGGCCAGCCGCGACAACCCCAAGCTGCTGCACATGGGGCGCGCCGATCTGATGTGTCACGATGCCGCCGGGGTCGATGCGGCGCGCTTCCCCGACGCGCTCGCCGTCGGCGCCGCGCGGCTGCCGCTGGCCTATCACTTCGAGCCCGGCAGCGATGACGACGGGCTGACCCTGTCGGTACCGGTGGCGCTGCTCAACCAGGTCTCGGCCGAGCGCCTGGAGTGGCTGGTGCCGGGGCTGCTCGGTGAGCGCATCGAGGCGCTGCTGCGCGCGTTGCCGAAGTCCATCCGCCGCTCGCTGGTGCCGATCCCGGACACCGCCGCGCAACTGGTCGCGCGGCTCCAGCCCGGCGACCGGCCGCTGCTCCAGGCGCTCGGCGAGGCGATCCGCGCGGTCAAGGGGGTGCACGTCGCCGAGGACGCCTGGGACCCGACGGCGGTCCCCGAGCACCTGCGGATGAAGATCCGGGTGCTCGGCGACGAGGGCGCGACCCTGGCCGTCGACAGCGACCTGGCGCGGTTGCGCCGACGTTTCGCCGCGCACGCCGAGCAGGGCTTCGCCGATCTCCCCGACCCCGGGCTGGAGCGCGACGGCCTCACCCGCTGGGATTTCGAGGCGCTGCCCGAGCGCGTCGAGCTGGAGCGCGGCGGGATCCGTCTGAGCGGTTTCCCGGCGCTGGTCGATCAGGGCGAGACGGTGGCGGTGCGGGTGCTCGACGCCGAGGCGCGCGCCGCCGCGGCGCATCGTCACGGGGTGCGACGGTTGTTCGCGCTGCATCTCGGCCAGGAGCTGCGCCAGTTGCGTCGTCAGTTGCCGCAGCTCGATCGGATGCGGCTGCAGTACGCCAAGGCGCCGCAGCCCGAGTCGGCCGACGGCGAGGAGGGCGCGCGACGACTGCGCGAGGCCGATCTCGCCGAGGCGCTGATCGCGCGCGCGCTCGATCGTACCTTCCTCGCCGAGGACGACGCGCCGATCCGCACCCGCGCCGCCTTCGAGGCGCGCCTGGCCGAGCGCCGCGGTGCGCTCGCCGCCGAGACGCGCGCGGTGTGCGCGCTCGCCGGCGAGATCCTCGACGTCTACCAGCGGGTGCGCAAGACGCTCGCCGGGATCAATCAGATCAACTGGATGCATGCGGTGCTCGACATCCGCGCCCAGCTCGACGCCCTGGTCTTCCGCGGTTTCCTCGATGCCGTGGCGCCGGAGCGGCTGCGCCACTACCCGCGCTATCTCAAGGCGATCGAGCAGCGTCTCGACAAGCTGCCGCTGGGCGCTGCGCGCGATCGCCAGTGGATGAACGAAATGGCCCCGCTGCAGTCCCAGTGGCGCGAGCGGATGGAGGCGGCGCGCGCCGCCGGTCGCGACGACCCGCGCCTCGACGAGATCCGCTGGCTGCTCGAGGAGTTGCGGGTGTCGCTGTTCGCCCAGCAGCTCGGCACCGACGGCCCGGTCTCGGTCAAGCGCATCCGCGCGCGCTGGCGCGAACTCGGGTTGTGAAACAGACGGGCGTGGATGCGATGAAGGAGCGTGAGCAATGACGACGCCACTACTCGAGGCGTGCGAGCTGGTCAAGGTCTATCCCGGTGGCGTGCGCGCCGTCGCGGGCATCGGCTTCGCTGTCGGCGCCGGTGAGTGCTTCGGCCTGCTCGGCCCCAACGGCGCCGGCAAGACCACCACTCTGGAGATGCTCGAGGGGGTGCTGGCACCGAGTGGTGGCGAGGTGCGCTATCGTGGCCGGGCGCTCGACGCCGGTTATCGCGAGGTGGTCGGCATCCAGTTCCAGGCCACCGCGCTGCAGGACTTCCAGCGCGTCGGCGAGGCGCTGGAGATGTTCGCGCGGCTCTATCGGCGCAGCGCCGATCGCGACGAGCTGATCGCGCTCTGCGACCTCGAGCCCATCCTCGGGCGCGACACCCGACGCCTCTCCGGCGGTCAGCGTCAGCGCCTGCTGCTCGCCATCGCCCTGGTCAACGACCCCGAGCTGATCTTCCTCGACGAGCCCACCACCGGACTCGATCCGCAGGCGCGCCGCAACTTCTGGCGGCTGATCGAGCGAGTGCGCGCGCGCGGCACCACCATCGTGCTGACCACCCACTACATGGAAGAGGCCGAGCGGCTGTGTGATCGCATCGCCATCGTCGACCACGGTCGGGTGATCGCCGAGGGTACGCCGGCGGCGCTGCTGCGCGCGCACCTGCCGGCGGCGGTGGTGCGGCTGCCGGCGGCGGACTGGCCGGCGGGGCTGGCGCTGCCCGAGGGCGCGCGCCGGGTCGACGAGACCCTGGAGATCGCCACCGCGCAACTGGCCCCGGTGCTCGCCGAGCTGGCTGCCAGCGGCGCCGACCTCGATGCGCTGCGGGTCAAGGCGCCGACGCTCGAGGACCTGTTTCTGAAACTGACCGGTCACGCACTGCGGGGGTGATGACGATGTGGCACCGGATCCTTGCCGTGCTGGTGGCGCGCAATCGCGAGTTCTACCGCGATCGCGCCGGCCTGGGGTGGAACGTGGTGATGCCGCTGGTGATCGTGGTGGCGCTGGCGGCGATCTTCCGCGCCGGCCCCGAGCCGGTGTTCAAGGTCGGGGTGCTGGGCGAGGGGGGCGCCGCGTCGCTGCCGCTGCTCACCCTCGAACACGTCGAGCAGGTGGCGGTGAGCGACCCGGCGGCGGCGCGCGCCAAGGTCGAGCGCCATCAGCTCGACCTGGTGGTCGATCTCACCAGCGAGCCGCCCGGCTACTGGGTCAACGACGACTCGCCGAACGGCTATCTCGCCGAACGACTGCTGCTCGGCGGGCAGGGCGACGCGCCCGCCGAGACGGGCCCGGCGCTCGAGGTCGAGCGCCGCGCGGTCAGCGGCGCGGCGGTGCGCTATATCGACTGGGTGCTGCCCGGGGTGCTGGCGCTCAACCTGATGTTCTCCAGCCTGTGGGGTGTCGGCTGGGTGATCGTGCGCTATCGCAAGAACGGGGTGCTGCGCCGGCTCAGCGCGACCCCGCTGCGCGCCGCCGAGTTCCTCGTCGCCCAGGTGCTGTCGCGGCTGCTGGTGGTGCTCGGCTCGACCCTGGTGGTCTATCTCGGCGCGTCGGCGTTGATCGACGTGCCGATGCACGGCTCCTATCTCGCCCTGGCGCTGGTGTTCGCCTGTGGCGCGTTGGCGATGATCAGCCTGGGGCTGATCGTCGCCGCGCGGCTGCGCACCGAGGAGCTGGCCGACGGCGTGCTCAACCTGCTGGTGTGGCCGATGATGCTGCTCTCGGGGGTATGGTTCTCGCTGGAGGGCACCAGCGCGCTCGCCCAGGCGGTGGCGCCACTGCTGCCGCTGACCCACGTGGTCGACGCCGCCCGTGCGGTGATGATCGACGGCGCCGGGGTCGTCACGGTGCTGCCCGAGCTGGGCATCCTGCTCGCCTTCGCCGCCGCGCTGCTGGCGATCGCCGCCCGGCTGTTTCGCTGGGAGTAGAGCCGCCAGCCACCAGCTGCCAGCCGCCAGGAAGTTTGAACCGCAAAGCCGCAAAGAGCGCGAAGATTCAAGTTTCGGGCGATCGGCCTTCAGTCGCCAGCGGGTGTGCGCCTTCGACCACGGCACCGCCCGCTGTCAGCCGTGGCGCATGATCCAGACAGCGGTCGTTGAGCGCAGCGCCGCTGGCGGCTGAAGGCTGGTCGCTGGAGGCTATTTTCCCCTTCGCGCTCTTCGCGGCTTGGCGGTTCAATCCCTTGATCGCTGGTCGCTCTTACGACCCGCGTCGGCCGGGCACGCTGAGGATCTCGACGCGGACCCGCGCCAGTCCCTTGTGGAGCATGTCGAGCTTGGCGGCGGCGGCGCGCGAGAGGTCGATGATGCGGCCCTTGATGAAGGGGCCGCGATCGTTGATCCGCACCACGATGCTCTTGCCGGTGGCGGTGTCGGTGACGCGCACCTTGGTGCCGAGCGGCAGGGTCTTGTGCGCGGCGCTCAGTCGGTTCTTGTCGTACGGGGTGCCGCTGGCCGTCGGTAGCCCGTGGAGGCTGTCGTGATAGTAGGAGGCGATGCCTTTCTGGACGTCGCCGGGGGTGACCTTGGCCGAGACCTGGGCCGCGGGGAGGACGAGCAGCGCGGCGAGCGCGCCGCTACGGAGGATGCCGGGGATTCTGTGCATGAGGCCAACCTGATTCTGTTGTATTGCGGCGCATGGATACCCCGTCCCGCGCTGGTGTGCGGGACGGGTGAGCGCCGTGATTCAGAGGTTGGCGCGAGTCTATAGGGAAACCACCTAGGGGTAAACCCTTAATCCGCTCGGGCGGATGCTTCCGCCGTGTCCCTGGGGCCGTCCATCAGGTCGCCGAGGTGTCGTCGGAGGGCTGCAGTCGTTCGCACTCCATCGTCCCCATCGGGCCGACCAGGCGTGCCGGCAGTCGCGGTGCGGCGCTGATCAGCGAGACCACCACCGAGGCGAGATAGGGGATCGACTGCACCAGCAGCACCGCCGCCCAGATGCGCACGTCGAGCATGTAGCCATCGTCACGCAGCAGCACCAGCACCGCGCCGAGCCATAGCGCGACCACGAACAGCGCCTCCTCGCGGGCGTCGAGCAGGGCGCGCACCGCGGCCGGCGCGCTGGCGAGCTTGGGGGTACGGAAGAAACCGAGCCTGCCGCTGGCCAGGGCGCCGAACATCGCCCGCGAGATGGTGTGCGAGAGCGCCAGACCGGCGAGGCCCGCGGCGAGGCTCTGGCGCAGGGTGGCGGTGACGCGGCGGCGATAGAGGAAGAAGCTCTTCGACATCTTGAAGCCGAACATCACCAATGGGACCAGGGCGACGGTGATATAGGGCGGGGTGACCTCGCTCGGGAACATCACCATCGCCACCGTCCAGCCGAGCGCGGCGAGGTTGAACAGCAGGTTGATGCCGTCGGCGAACCACGGCAGCCAGCCGGCGAGGAAGTGATAGCGCTGCCCGGCGGTGAGCGCGGTCTTGCGCAGCCCGAACAGCTCGCGCCAGTGGTGGATGAGGATGCGCACCGCGCCGTAGGCCCAGCGATAGCGCTGTTTCTTGAAGTCGGAGAAGGTGTCGGGCATCAGCCCGCGGCCATAGGTGCAGGGGATGTAGAGGGCCTTGTGGCCGGCCTCGAACACCCGCAGCCCGAGCTCGGCGTCCTCGGTGATGCACCACTCCGACCAGCCGCCGTCCTCGAGCGGTCCGCGCCGGATCATCGTCATGGTGCCGTGCTGGATGATGGCGTTGCGCTCGTTGCGGGTGACCATGCCGATGTGGAAGAAGCCGCGATACTCGGCCATGCACATCGCCTTGAAGGCGTTCTGGTCGGCGTCGCGATAGTCCTGCGGGGCCTGGACGATGCCGACCTCGGGATCGGCGAAGGCCGGCACCAGGTCGCGCAGCCAGTTCGGCGAGACGATGTAGTCGGCGTCGATCACCGCCACCACCTCGGCGTCGGGATGGGTGTGGCGCAGCGCAAAGTTGAGCGCGCCGGCCTTGTAGCCCTCGAGTGGCGCGACGTGGAAGAAGCGGAAGCGCGCGCCGAGCCGTGCGCAGTGTGCCTCGACCGGGCGCCACACCGCCTCGTCCTTGGTGTTGTTGTCGATCACCAGGACCTCGAAGCGCGGATAGTCGAGCGCGGCCAGGGCATCGAGGGTCTCGATCAGCAGCTCCGGGGGCTCGTTGTAGGCCGGGACCTGGACCGAGACCAGCGGCAGTGCGTCATCGGGCAGTTGGTGGCGCGGGAAGGCGCGGCGCCAGCGGCGCAGCCACAGCGATTCGGCCCACTCGTGCGCCTCGGCCGAGACCAGCACGATCACCCCGACGCCGCCGAGCAGCAGCAGGATGCCGACGACCGCAGTCGCCGGGGTCATGTACTGACGGGTGTAGTCGTAGACGATCCACACCGCGGCGGTGGAGATGGCGTAGGTGACGATCGCCAGGAACCCCTTGCCCTTGCTCGACAGGGTGGCGCTGTCGCGATAGAGGAAGGCGAGCAACAGCACCGCCATCAGCACCGAGAGCGCGGCCAGCTCCTGCCAGTCGGGGATGCGCACCACCGGCTGGGTGAGGGTGAACTTGGGCTGGCGCTCGACGTCGTAGACGCCCCAGTAGGTGCCGATCGAGCCCTCGATCTTCATCTTCCAGGGCTGATCGAAGGCCTCCATCACGTAATAGACGTAGCCCTCGGCCTCGGCGTGGGCGAGGAAACGTCGCAGGAAGCGGGTCTGGTTGGCCGGCGAGGGCTCGGCGCCGCGGTTGCGCCGGCCGTTGCTCGGCCAACCGACCTCGCCGATGATCACCTGCTTGTCGGGGAAGGCGGCCTTGACCTGTTCGTAGCGCGAGATGGCGTAATCCACCGCCTCGTCGTAGGGCACGCCCTCCCAGTAGGGCAGCAGGTGAATGGTGATGAAGTCGACGTGTTCGGCGAGCTTGGGATATTTCAACCAGACGTGCCAGGGCTCGGCGGTGCTCACCGGCAGCCAGGTGGTCTTGCGCACCTGGTCGAGATAGTCCATCAGCGTCGCCACCGAGACGTCGCGGCGCAGGATTGCCTCGTTGCCGACGATCACCCGCACCACGTTGCGATAGCCCTCGGCGAGCACCTGGTGCAGGCGTTCGAGTTCGCGCTCGTTGACCTCGGTGTCCGGGCCGACCCAGGCGCCGAGGGTGACGTTGAGATCGTGCGCGGCGGCCAGCCGGGGCACTGCCGCCAGGGTGTCCTCGACGGTATAGGTGCGCACCGCATAGGCATCGCCCTGGAGCAGCGCCAGATCGGCGTCGATCTCCTCGACCGAGGGGTAGATGTGCTCGCTGGGGTCGTCGTCGGCGTGCATCGGCGCGAACGAGAAGCCCTGGATGCGAGAGGGCCAGGGTGGCTCGTCGTCGGGCTGGTTGAGCAGCGCCCAGGCGGCGATGGTGAGCAGGGCGATCAGGATCGGGATGAGGAAGTTGCCGGCGCGTCTCATCGGCTGGCTCCGCTGTCTGGGGTTGGGCCGGCCTCGGGCGTGGCAACGAACCACTGCCAGGTCGGCGCGATCGGGGTGATCCGGTGGGTCGGTGCGAGCTGCGCGCGCAGCGACTCGGAGGGGGTGAGCAGGTAGTAGGTGCGCTCCGGCGCGGGCGTGATCGCGGCCGGGTCGGCGAGCTGTCGCAGTCGGGTCTCGGGGGCGAGCTGGTGGGCGAGCGAGAGCAGCTCGCCGGCGCTCACCCCGCTGGGACTGGCCAGCACCTCGACGCCTGTCGCCTGGCGGTTGATCCGCTCGGCGATGGCGGCGTTGTCGGCGCTGAACTGCTTGGTCCGCCAGGTCTCGGCCTCGAGGATGGCGTGCTGCGAGCCGAGCCCGAGCGCGAGCAGCAGGAGCAGCGCCAGGGCGGCGACGTGAGCTGTCGGTCCCGCGGCCTCGAGCGCCCGTCCCAGCGACCAGGCGAGGATCAGGCTGAGCGCGAGCAGCGCCGGCAGCGCGTAGCGCAGGTGCAGCGAGCGGCTGCCGCCGAGGACCAGGTCAGGCCCGAGCACGATGCCCAGATGGACCAGGATGGTCGCGAGCAGGAGCCTCACCGCCGCGCCGGGGGCGGTGACGACGAAGCGCCACAGCGCCCAGACGAGGGTCATGAGCAACAGCCCCACCGCCCAGCCCGGCAGCCGCGTCGGGCCGAGATCGACGAAGGTGTGCATCAGGTGATCGCGCCAGGCGGCGAGGATGCGTGCGCCGTCGATCGGACGCTGCATCCAGGCGGTGAACTCATCGATGCGCTCCGGGGCGAAGGCCATCACCGCCACCCAGGGCAGGAACAGCACGCCTGCCGTCACCACTGCGATGAACCAGCGTCGCCACCGCTCGCGTCGCGCCAGAACCACCAGGGCGTGTACCGGCAGCATCAGTACGAAAAGCAGATGGGTATAGAGCCCGAGGGTGAGCAGCGCACCGTAGCCCCACCAGTCGCCGCGCCGGTCGTGTCGGCAGGCATGCAGCAGGGCCGCGCTGGCGGCGACGACGAGCAGCAGCCAGAGCGCGTACTGGCGCGCCTCCTGGGCATAGAGCAGTTGCACCGGGGAGACGGCGACCAGGGCCGCGGCGACCCAGGGCGTGAGCCCGCGACCGCCGAGTTCGCGTGTCAACCAGAACACCGCCGGGACCAGCAGCACGCCGAAGAGTGCGGCGAGCCCGCGCAGGCCCACCACCGGGTCGGAGGCGAGGCCGCCGGCGACGCGTCCGAGCAGGTAGTAAAGCGGGGCGTGTTCGGGGTGCGAGGCCAGTGCCCGCAGTGTCGCCGCCCAGCCGAGCGCGGGGTCGGGGCGCTGGAAGCGCAGCAGCTCGGCGGCGCTGATCGGTTCGGCGGCCTCGAGTGCCGCCTGCAGCGCCTCGAACGGATGACCGAAGATCCGCAGCAGGGAGAAGGTCTCGTCGTGCCAGACCGGCAGCCCGGCGAGATCGAGCGCACGCGCGCCGCTGCCGAGCAGGATCACGACCAACAGGGTCAGGCGTAGCAGGGTGGCGCGGGACATCGGGCTGGAAGCGGATGGCAGGGGCAAGGCTTGATCGTCCTGATGACGCCTCGTCGGGCCAGGGGTCGGCGCGCGTGGCACGAGGCTGCCACCGGGTGCGCCGGTGAATGATAACGCGTTCGCGCGCCGGCGCCGATGATTCGGGTCAGGCTGTGCCCAGCCGCCAGCCGCCAGCCGCCAGCCGCCAGCCGCCAGCCGCCAGCCGCCAGCCGCCAGCCGCCAGCCGCCAGCCGCCAGCCGCCAGCCGCCAGCGGGAAAGACTGAACCGCCAAGGCGCGAAGGGCGCGAAGAAAGCGACCAGCCTTCAGCAACCAGCCTCCAGTGTTGGCTTGCACTCAACTGCGGCGAGACCAACCGCGCCTCCCTCACTGGAGGCTGACGGCTGGAGGCTTTTCTTCTCTTGGCGTTTCAATCCCCCCGGCCGCTGCCTGTCAGGCAGGCGTGTCGGGCTGGTCCTCGTAGCGGTAGCCGACGCCGTAGACGGCGTGGATGAGTTCTCGGTCGGGGAGGAGTTCGGCGAGCTTGCGCCGGAGCTTCTTGACATGACTGTCGATGGTGCGGTCGGAGACCACCCGGCGGTCGCGATAGATGCGCTCCATCAGCTGTTCGCGCGAGTAGATCCGTCCTGGCGCGCGGTGCAGGGTCTCGAGCAGCGCGAACTCGACCGCGGTGAGTTCGACGGTGCGCTCGCCGTCGCTGACCCGCAGACGTGCCGAATCGAGGTCGATGGCGCCGGGCAGCGCGCGGACCGGCTCCGCGCTCACCTGCTGGCGCCTGAGCACGGCCTTGACCCGGGCGACCAGCTCGCGCGGGCTGTAGGGCTTGCAGACATAGTCGTCGGCGCCGAGTTCGAGTCCGAGCAGGCGGTCGATCTCCTCGACGCGCGCGGTGGTGATGATGATCGGTATCTGGCTCTCGGCGCGGATCTCGCGGCACAGGGTCAGCCCGTCGCGTCCCGGCAGCATCAGGTCGAGCAGGACCAGTGCGGGCCGGTGGTCACGGATCCATTCGAGCACCTCGGAGCCTTCGGCGAGATGGGCGCTGCGATAGCCGCCGGCGTGCAGGTAGTCCGCGAGCAGTGCGGCGAGACGCTGCTCGTCCTCGACGATCAGGATCAGCGGGGCGTTGGTGTTGTCGGTCATCGGTCGCTGCGTTGTCCGGGGGCGGATGGGAGTTCGAGACGGATCCACAACCCGCCGAGCGGCGAGGGGCGGGCGCTGATGGTGCCGCCGTGCGCGCGCGCCACGTTGTCGGCGATCGCCAATCCCAGCCCGGCGCCGCCGGTGTGGCGGTTGCGCGAGTCCTCGACCCGGTAGAGTCGTTCGAACAGACGTGCGCACTGCGCCTCGGGGACGCCGGGGGCGGTGTCCTGGAGGTCGAGGGTCAGCCCGGCGGCGGTGCGTGCGATCCGGATCTCCAGCCGTCCACCGGGGTCAGTGTACTGCAGGCTGTTGGCGAGCAGGTTGCGAAAGAGCTGAGAGAGACGCTGGGCATCGGCCATCAGGATGGTCTCGCCCGGCGGCGTGGCGACGAGCGCGAGGCTCAGCCCGGCATGTTCGTAGCGCTCGGCGAAGGCCTCGCAGTCGGCGCGCAGCAGCGCAACCGGATCGGTCGGCTCGAAGCGGTAGCCGAGCGCGCCGAGATCGGTGGTGGTGAGTTCGTAGAGATCGTCGACCAATCGGCCGAGTCGCAGCGCGTCGGCGTGGAGTTGATCGACGGTGTCGGCATCGATTGGTCTGACCCCGTCCTGGACCGCCTCGAGCTGGGCGCGCAGCAGCGCGATCGGGGTGCGCAGTTCGTGCGAGATGTCGGCCACCCAGCGCCGACGCGCCTGTTCGTTGCTCTCGAGCGCGGCGGCCAGGGCGTTGACGTCGCGCCCGAGCCGGGCGAGTTCGTCGTCACCTCGGGGCTCGGCGCGTGCGGCGAAATCCCCCGCGGCGAGTCGGCGGGCCGTCTCCTGCAGCTCGCGCACCGGGCGCACCAGACGTCGCGAGAGCGGATAGGCGAGGGCGGCCGAGAGGGCGAGCATCGCCACCGCGATCAGCCACAGCCGATCGCCCTGACGGGCGCGAAAGCGCAGCTCGGCGACCTCGGTCACCGGGCGCCCGGGGAGGATGGCGAGCGTCCCGATGATCTCGCCATCGAGGCGCAGTGGCTGGCGGCGGGCCTCGGCGAGCAGTTCGCTGCGGCCATAGACGATGCTGCCCTCGGCGTCGAGCAGCATCAGGCGCAGCTCCAGTGGGGTCGGGCGGTCGTGATGACGCAGCCGCTCGAGCGCGTGCGGTGGCGGCCAGGCACCGCTGCCGAGGCCGCCGTGCATGGGAGGACGGCGCCCGGCAGGTGCCGTGCCGCGGCCGCTGATGGCGTTGAACCACAGCCAGGGCTCGTCGCGCAGTACCTGCCAGTCGCCGTGCTCACGATAGCTGTCGATCAGACGTTCGCCGACCTGCTCGAGCCGCGCCTGCTCGCGCGCGTCGACCAGCTCGACCAGACCGCGCTCGAGCGACCAGTGCATGAACGCCTGGGTGCCGACCAGTACCAGCACGCAGGCGAGCAGCAGGGTGAGGAAGAGTTTGGCGCGGATCGAGAGCCTCATGCCGTCATGATCGCGCCCCAGGGTGCAAGAAATATGGACGCAGGTTCAGTGTGGCGAGGACTCCGTCGGGGCGACGGGCTGGAGGAGATGGTGCTCTTTGAGGTGGCGTCGCAGCAGCCAGCGGCGTTGTTGCAGGCGGCTGCGGGGACGGGAGCGGACCAGCGCGAGCACCAGGCTCAGTAGCCGGGAGGGGTGAGCGGGGTGAAATCGGCGCTGTTTGGTCATACCTCTCTCCTCAGGCTCATTCGCAGGCACAGGGTGACGCGGCTGCGCCGTCGGGTGCGTCGAGACGCGTGGCGCGCAGCAACTCGTGGGCGCAGCGCGCGCAACGTCCGCACGGGCCCGGGACGGCCAGGGCTCGGCGCAGTTCCGAGAGCGAGGAGATGCCGTTGGTGGCGGCATCGCGGATCTGGCGGTCGGTGACGGCATTGCAGACGCAGACGTACATGGTGGAATCGGACCCGTGATCGAGGAGAATTGTGGTTGAGAAGAAAAATAGGAATTATTCGCGATTCCTGCAACCCCTCTGTTCGTAGGCTCAATTCAGGGCGAGGCGGGTGTCCCGGCACCGCCGTGTCTTAATCCAAGGAGGCTGTCCAGGCATGAAGATCGATCCAGCGATGAACCGTCAGCTCAATGCGGTCATCAAGGAGGCGTTGACCGCGATCAACCAGTCCTTCCTCCACGCCCGCATGCTCGGTCACTGGGGATTCCCCGGGATCGAGAAGCGACTCTATGACTACTCGATCCTGGCGATGCGTCAGGCCGACCGTCTGATCGAACGGGTGCTCTTTCTCGAGGGGCTGCCCAACCTGCAGGATCTCGGCAAGCTGCATGTCGGCGAGGACGTGCCCGAGCAGCTCGCCGCAGAGCTGGAACTCGGCCAGCGCTATCGCACCGCGCTGGGGGAGTGCGCGGCCCGTGCCGAGCAGCTCGGCGACTATGTCAGTCGGGCGCTGTGTGAGTCCCTCAACGGCGAGGTGGAGGAGCAGATCGACTGGCTCGAGACCCAGCACGCCCTGATCGATGAACTCGGACTCGAGCGTTATCTCGAGACCCAGGTCTGAACCACGGATCCAGGCGAGGTATTTCCCATGCAAGGCAATCCCAAGGTGATCGAGCACCTGCAGCGGCTGCTCGCCAACGAGCTGGCGGCGATCGATCAGTACTTCATCCACGGCCACATGTACGAGGACTGGGGGTATGCGCGGCTGCAGGCGCGCATCCTTCACGAGAGCGAGGACGAACGTGGTCACGCGGCGTTGCTGATCCAGCGGATGCTGTTCCTCGATGCCATCCCGGACATGAGTCAGCGTGATGGTCTGCGGGTGGGGCGCGACGTGCCCGAGATGCTCGCCAACGATCTGCAGCTCGAGTACGCGGTGGTCGCCGCGCTCAAGGAGGCCATCGCCTGTTGCGAGCAAGAGCGCGATTACCAGACGCGCCAGGTGCTGCTCTCGATCCTTGCTGATACCGAGGAGGATCACGCCTACTGGCTCGAGCAGCAGCTCGGGCTGATCGATACCCTGGGTCTGGAGAACTATCTCCAGACCCAGGTCCACGCCGACTCGGCTCCGGGCGCCTGAGTCCTTCTCCCGCTCCCGCGCGGGAGCGGGTGTGCCGGTCTTGCTTCAGGAGTGCGCCTCAGGGCGCACCCGATCCTTTCTGCTCTGCTCTCGACTTCTCGCGCTCCCGGGTCGGCCAGGGGCGTGCCGCGTCAATGACAAGCGCGGGTCGCGTCAATACAATCCCTCGAATCTTGTGGGCAATTGGTCGGTCCGGATCGACGCCGGCCGCCGTCAGGCGGTCTTGCCCTGCGATGCGTGTCCGCTCGTGCCGGTCGGTGCAGTGGATGCGCCCGGCCCCGCGCCACAGTGGACGGATCCAGAACACCAGGGTGCGGGGGCGTCGTTGTCAATCCATCTTGTCGAGAGGAAACGCGCGTGAAGTATGCGGCAAAGAGAACCTGGCCCCTGCGCTCCCCGTCCTGGGAGCACGAGGGTGAGGCGGAGAGTTTCAAGGCGTTCGCGACCGAGTTTGCGGCCGTCGAGCGGCTGGGTGCGGACGGAGAGTTCGTCGTCATCGATAAGTCGAGCGATGAGGCCGAGTCGCGCTTCTTCCGCGTCGTCACCATCGCCCCCTATCAGGTCGAGGAGACCGAGCCGCGCAGCAGCGCCCCGGCGCCGGAGGCTGGTCAGAGCGAGGGCGCGCAGCCGGCCGCGGAGCAGGATTACAGCTCCGCGCTGCGTCCGGCCATCTCGATGCTCGTCTACATGGGCAAGGTTGCGGTGATCGCCGTTGCGGTGATCACCATCGCGGCCTTCGGAATCGGCTACATCAAGGATTTACTTGCATAAAGTCGTGTTTCGGTCCTCGACGATGCCCTTTTGCGATCGCAGTGGTTTTTTGTCAGAAGTCTGTTTTTATTGGTTTTTTTGGGGCAGCAAAAAGTCTGTTCTCGTCATGTAAAACCTTCTTGACATCCGGTCATGTCAAGCTAAGATGACACACGGGATCCACGCAGGGTCCTAGAGTCCAGGACGAGGACATGACCGGCCCCGCATCGCTCGCGATGCATCGTCGAGGTCGATCTCGTCCGATCCCTAAGGTTGCGAGTGCCGCATACGGTATTCGTTGATTTCTACAGGAGGCTAATAATGGCTGATCAGAAGAGTCTGTCGGGTCTGACCGAGCAGCAGGCGAAGGAATTCCACGAGCAGTTCAAGGTGACCTACACCGCATTCGTCGGTCTGGCTGCGCTGGCGCACCTGTTCGTCATCGCTGCCAACCCCTGGTGGTAATCGGTCGTCGTCGAGGATAAGAACATGCAGATCATGGGCTACAAGCCGCTGGAGCAGGACTACCGCTTTTGGCTGGTGGTGAATCCGGCTACCTGGCTGATCCCGACGCTGGTTGCCGTCCTGGTGGTGGCACTGGCTGTTCACGTCTACGCCTTCTCGCTCCCCGATCAGGGCTGGTCCGCTCCGGCTCCTGAGGCCGTCGAGGCGGTCGCAGCTGAAGAGGCTGCTCCGGCTGAGTGATTGATGGCGTCGCGATCATGTCGATCGCGTCCGTCTGGTTTGCCGCGCGCATCTCATGAGTTGAGTGCGGTAATGTTTTAAACCCCATAGAGAGGGTAGTTCCATGACTGGACTGACTGAACAGCAGGCAAAAGAATTCCACGAGCAGTTCAAGGTGACCTACACCGCTTTCGTCGGCCTGGCGGCGGTCGTTCACCTGTTCATCATCGCTGCGAACCCCTGGTTCTAATCGAACCTCGGTTCAACGCACCCTAACCTAATTCAACGAGGTCAAAACAATGAGCGACATCGCAAAGCCGAAGAACCCGGAAGACGATTGGAAGATCTGGATGGTTGTCAATCCTGCCACCTGGCTGATGCCCATCCTGTTCTCCGTGCTGGTCGTCGCACTGGCCGTGCACGCGGTCGTGTTCTCGATCGGTCTGGGCTGGTAACAGCCTGACGGCGGTTGCGCCCGGCGCAACCGACTGTCTCACCGGCTGTCTCGTACAGCACGGTACACGGCAGACGAGGTTGTCCTCGTCTGCCGTCGCCCAGTGGTGCAACGCCACTGTAGAGCACTGAGTCCGAGCCACGCGGAGTCCTGGCTCGGACGAAGAGACGTCTCTCGACACCTTGCCCTCCCAACCTTTCCTCCATCGCTGACCGGTCGCTCTTCAGCCGATCGCCGCTGCGCGCGCGTTCTGGCCGCGGCCTTCTGCGATCCGGCATTTTCTCCTTTCGCTGCAATTTGCCGTTTTTTATCGGCTTTTCGCCTCAGAAGCGGCCTGTTCGGAAAGGCTGTCAGGAACCTGCGGCGATCTGTTGTCTATTAGTCTTGACATTCACCTATGTAAAGCTAAGATGACACCCAAGATCTGCGCTGACCCCTGGATCCACCGGAGTCCCGCGCAGCGCATGAACCACTGGTTTCGCGGCCAGAGGGTCGCGAAAAGATTCAAGTCGTTTGTAACGGCGCGATTTCATTAGGAGGCCAACATGGCTGATCAGAAAAGTCTGTCGGGTCTGACCGAGCAGCAGGCGAAGGAATTCCACGAGCAGTTCAAGGTGACCTACACCGCATTCGTCGGTCTGGCGGCACTTGCGCACCTGTTCGTCATCGCTGCCAACCCCTGGTGGTAATCGGTCGTCGTCGAGGATAAGAATATGCAGATCATGGGCTACAAACCGCTGGAGCAGGACTACCGCTTTTGGCTGGTGGTGAATCCGGCTACCTGGCTGATCCCGACGCTGGTTGCCGTCCTGGTGGTGGCACTGGCTGTTCACGTCTACGCCTTCTCGCTCCCCGATCAGGGCTGGTCCGCTCCGGCTCCTGAGGCCGTCGAGGCGGTCGCGGCCGAAGAGGCTGCTCCGGCAGAGTGATTTATGGCGTCGCGACCGATCCGGTCGCGTCCGTCTGGTTTGTCGCGCACATCGATGAGTGCGGCAATGTTTATAACCCCTTAAGCTAGAGGGTATTCCAATGTCTGGATTGACTGAGCAGCAGGCAAAAGAGTTTCACGAGCAGTTCAAGGTGACCTACACCGCATTCGTCGGTCTGGCGGCACTTGCGCACCTGTTCGTCATCGCCGCGAACCCCTGGTGGTAATCGAACCGCCCCGGTTCAACGCACTTTAACCTAGTCCAACGAGGTCAAAACAATGAGCGACATCGCAAAGCCGAAGAACCCGGAAGACGATTGGAAGATCTGGATGGTCGTCAATCCTGCCACTTGGCTGATGCCGATCCTGTTCTCCGTGCTGGTCGTCGCACTGGCCGTGCACGCGGTCGTGTTCTCGATCGGCCTGGGCTGGTAAGCACCAGTTCCTGATGGCGACCGCCCACGGTGGTTGCCATGACGCCCGGATGTGCTCCGCATGTCCGGGCGTTTGCGCAGGTGGTCCCATACCTGTCGCAGCGATAACCGATGTCCATCCCGGTGCGCACTGAGCCACGCCACATCGGTGTTCCTTCCCGTCCGTTTCCTTGACCGCCGCTATGTTGTCGTCGCCACCGCGTCCCGGTCGCACGCAGGCATGGCTTCCTCGCGCGTCGAATTTGCCCCTGCCTCTTGGTTCGATCGTATGCCTGGCAAGCGTTCATGGCCGGTCGGAAGAGGCATCGGTGCATGCTGGCCGACGCAATCGTCGGCTTCCTTCGTGCTTGCCAGGAGCGTACCATCGCCTCCACCGTGTCGACCCCAGCGGCGCGATGCCACGTCTCGCGCACGGGTCGCATCTTCGCGTGGTGAGCGGGGGAGAGGCGATGACGCTTCTGCGCCGAGCCGCGCGTTTCTCTGTATCAACCCCTGTTTGGAGCTGATTCTGGCATGAGTCGCCCTGATGATCCTTTGGCAGCCGCGTTCCGCGAGTTGCTGCCCAAGATCCTGCCCTTCGCCGATGTGGCGACGGCGGATCTTCCGCTGCGCCGCCTGCTGCGCCTGTCGTTGTTCCAGGTGTCCGTGGGCATGGCGATGGTCCTGCTCACCGGTACCCTCAACCGGGTGATGGTCGTCGAACTCGGCGTCTCGACCTGGCTGGTGGCGACCATGGTGGCCCTCCCGCTGGTGTTCGCACCGCTGCGCGCGCTGATCGGATACCGCTCGGACTATCATCACTCCGCCTTCGGGCTACGCCGTATCCCCTATATGTGGATGGGGACCATGCTGCAGTTCGGTGGTTTCGCGATCATGCCGTTCGCACTGCTGCTACTCGCCGACGCCGAGAACAGTCTCAATGTCATGGGTCAGATCGGCGGTGCCCTGGCCTTCCTGTTGGTGGGTGCGGGCCTGCACACGGTGCAGACCGCCGGGCTCGCGCTGGCCACCGACCTCGCGCCCGAGGACAAGCGCCCGCGCGTGGTGGCGCTGCTTTATGTGACCCTGCTGCTGGGGATGGGCGGTAGCGCGCTGCTGTTCGGTCAGTTGCTGACCAACTTCTCGCAGCAGTTGCTGATCCAGTTGATCCAGGGGGCGGCGGTTGCGACCCTGGTGCTCAACGTGATCGCACTGTGGAAGCAGGAGGCGGTTGATCCGGAGCGCGCCGCGGCGAAGATCGAACGCCCGCCCTTTGCCGACTCGTGGAAGCAATTCGTCTCCGGCGGTCGGGCCAGTCGCCTGCTGGTGGCCGTCGGTCTCGGCACCGCCGCCTTCACCATGCAGGACATCCTCCTCGAGCCCTATGGCGGCAAGGTGCTGGGGCTGAGCGTATCGCAGACCACCATGCTGACCGCGATCCTCTCCGCCGGCACCCTGCTGGCCTTTGGTCTCGCGGCGCGGCTGCTCGGGCGTGGTACCGTGCCCTATCGGATCGCGACCATCGGCGCGTTGTTCGGGGTGTTTGCCTTCGCCGCGGTGATCACCTCCTCGGCGCTCGACCTGCCCTGGCTCTATCGGACCGGCGCCGGGATGATCGGTTTCGGCTCGGGGCTGTTCCTGATCGGGACCCTGGTGGCCGCGATGGCGATGTCCGAAGGCGGACACAGTGGTCTGGCGCTGGGCGCCTGGGGCGCGGTGCAGGCCACGGCCACCGGTATCGCCGTCGCGCTCGGCGGCAGCCTGCAGGACATCTTCGCCGCGATGGCCGCACACGGTGTCTTCGGGGCCGAGTTGATGGGGCCGGCGGTCGGCTATGACATGGTCTATGCGCTGGAGATCGTCCTCCTGGTGGTGACCCTGGTCGTACTGGTGCCGCTGCTGCTCAAGCCCACCGACGCCAAGCGCGCCGCCGATGGCAAGATCGGTTTCGAGCACATGCCCTGACCGGGTGCGGGGTGGACGGTCGCTGCCCCGGCGCGGTCGTCCACCTCGACGCTCCGCGTCGCGTTTTCTGAAAGGGGGTGACGCTGTACGGTTGCGCCCCTTCCTTGTCCGAGAACCGGAGATCGCACATGAATGGATGCATGCTCAAGACCCAGACGCGTCTGCTCGGCGCCTCGCTGTTGCTCTGTCCCTGGCTGGTGGCACAGGCCCATTTCCAGACCCTGATCCCCTCGCACGAGATCCTCGATGCCGCGACCGGCCCCGAACTCTCGCTCGAACTCGAGTTCACCCACCCGATGGCCGGCGGGCCGCGGATGGACATGGCGCCACCGGTGCGTTTCGAGGTGCTCGGTCCGCAGGGGCGCGAGGATCTCGGCGATCGGCTCGAGGTGGTCGAGCACCCCGATGGGGTGCGTGGCTATCGCGCCGACTATCGGGTGAAGGGGCCGGGCGATCATCTCTTCATGGTCGAGCCCGCCCCTTATTGGGAACCGGCCGAGGGGGTGATGATCGTCCACTACACCAAGGTGGTGGTCGATGCCTTCGACGCCCAGGACGGCTGGGAGCGGCTGCTCGGTTTGCCGGTCGAGATCGAGCCCTTGACCCGTCCCTACGGGCTCTGGACCGGTAACCTGTTCCAGGGCGTGGTGCGCCGCGCCGGCGAGCCGGTGCCCTTCGCCGAGGTCGAGGTGGAGTGGCGCAACGACGGCAGCATCGAGGCCCCGGCGCCGGCCTTCCTCACCCAGGTGGTGCGGGCCGACGGCGACGGGGTGTTCAGCTATGTCATGCCCTTCCCGGGGTGGTGGGGCTTCGCCGCGCTGCTCCCCGGCGAGCAGCCGATGACCAACCCCGAGGGCGAGGCGGTGCCGGTCGAGCTCGGTGCCCTGATCTGGGTGCGGGCGCGTGCGCCCGAGTGAGCCGCGGGTGCTGCTGCTGGCACTGCTGATGCTGTGCTGGCAGCCGGCCTGGGCGCATCGGCTCAATCTGTTCGCAGGCGTCGAGGGGATGCGGATCAGTGGCTCGGTCTACTTCTCCGGCGGGGCTCCCGCCGTCGGCGTGCCGATCGAGCTGTCGGGGGGAGAGGTGTCGCTGGCGTTGGTGAGTGATGCCGAAGGGCGCTTTGCGCAGACGGTGGCGCGAGCGGCCGATTATCGGCTGGTGGCCCGGACCGCCGACGGTCATCGCGCCGAGTGGCGGATCGATGCTGCCGAGTTCGTGCCCGCTCAGCCCCTTCAAGCCGCGATCCAGACGGTCGCGCCGACGCCGGTGGCCGACCCGGTGTTGCTCGCCGCGATCGAGCAGGCGGTGGCGCGTCAGCTGCGTCCGCTGCGCGAGGAGCTGGCCGCCGAGCAGGCGCGCGTCCGGCTGCGCGATCTGCTCGGCGGGCTCGGTTACATCCTCGGGCTCACCGGGTTGGCGTTGTGGTGGCGCGCGCGGCGCGGCTGACGTCGGCCTGTCGCTGCGGGTTCAATAACCCCCCTTGCGCCTGACCTCGGGGAGCCCGGCGATGCGGGTGCCCTGCTTGGTCGGGGCGAGCGGGAAGAGCTGATAGAGGTCCTTGCTCGTCGGCTTGCTGCCCCAGCGTTGTGCCATCGCCTTGAGCACCGCGCGCTCCATCGGCTGGTTCTGGCCGTTGTCGAAGTATTCCTCGCGCAGGTAGCGGATCACGTCCCAGTGGCGTTCGCTCAGCTCGACCGACTCCTCGGCGGCGAGCGCCTCGGCGACGGCCTCGCTCCAGTCGGCCGCGTTCTCCAGATAGCCATTGGCGGTGGTGGCGATGGTCTTGCCGTTGACCTCGATGGCCATTGCATACTCCTCCCTACTGCTGGCTCGATGATCACCGGCGCCGGGTGCGCCGGTTCGGATATCTGGTGTTTCTGCGCGGTCGAGTGTTCAGCCCGGACGGACCGGGTCGATGCCCTTGTGTGCGATGAACAGCCCGCAACCGAGATGGCGGTGCGATCCGAGCCCGTGCTGCTGGAGCCGGATCGACTCGTCGGCCGGCAGATTTGCCAGCAGCAGGCTGCGGGTGTGAAGGGGGCCGTCGGCGGTGGCGAGCGTGAGGGCGCGACCGCACAGCGCCTTGCGCATCCCGACCTCGATCCGGGCGAGCGTCTCGGCGGCGCGTTCGAGGAAGGCGTTCTCGTCCTCCTCGGCGCTGCAGACGACATGGCGGGCGAGCTGCGTGGGGTTGGGGTCGAGCGATCGGATGCGTCCCTGCCCGATGGTGAGCGGATGACCGGCGACCTCGATGCGGCTGCCCGGCAGTGTCGCCAGCAGCGAGTCGGACAGGTGTTGCGGGACGCGCAGCCGCAGCTTGGTGCGGCGCGAGAGCTGCAGGCAGGTGTCGGTGCCGTGCGGCGGGCGCTCCCAGCCGTTCTGCGAGCCGGCGCCGTGGATGCTGTGGATGCCGAGTCCGGCGGTCTCCGCCAGCCAGGGCTGGGCGACGATCAGTGCGCGATGCAGGGCATCGGCATGATCGACCGGGAGCGCCCGGCAGTCGATCGCGAAGACCAGTTCGACAACGTCTGCCGGGACCCTGAAGTCGTCTTCCTGCTCGGGTTCTTGCCAGTACATGGTGTCAGCGTCCGAAGGGTAGGCGGTCCTGCAGCGCCTGGCGGTCGAACCACCAGTCGTCCTGGACCAGCACGTCGACGACGTTGCGCAGTCGCACCAGGAACTTCTCCGGTTCCTTGAGTTCCAGCCGCTCCATCCACTGATCGAGCTGCTCCGGGCTGTCGACGCCGCTGTGGCGTCGGGCCACGGTGCCGAGCATCTGGGTGGCGAAGAACATCAGGTCCTCGCGCTGGTGTCCGGCGGCGCGTACGTCGGCGAGGAACAGCGCGGTGGTTGCGGCGACCGCGGCGCCATCGGCGTCATCCGGGGTCTCCTCGATGACATGGGTGAGCAGTTCGGTGGTGAGTTCGGGGTCGATCGGGCAGGTGACCGCCAGCCAGATGCCCTGGCCGAGGGCGGTGAGTGATTCGGGACGGTTGCACTGGAAGAGGATGTCGCAGGCATCGGCGGCGAGTTCGAACTGGTCGTGCTCGATGAAGGTGTCGAAGACTGTGCGGGCGAGCGACCAGGCCTCGTCGCTGCGACCCAGACCGACCAGGGCGCGGGCCATCTGGAGTTGCGCGTCGGCCAGCACGTCGCATGGCGCGTTGCTCTGTTCGAGCTCGGCAAGCCGTTCGGTGAGCGCCTGCAGATGCGCCTGCAACGCCGTTTGTTCGGCGCCATGACCGATCACTGAGTCGGCGGCGGTGTCGATCAGGTGCTCGGCGAATAGATCGAGATGCTTCATGGGGCTGGCCTGCGGCTAACGGATGAGGCCGTTGAAGGCGGCTTCGAGGCGGTCTTCCCAATCATCCGGGGTGTCGGGGTAGGGGGGGCGGACGTCCATGCGGAAGAAGCGTTCTCCGGTGCGTGCGACGGTCTGGACCAGGGGCAGGAGTTCGTCGAACGATTCTAGGTCCTGGTTGGCGATGAGGATGTCACTGAGCTTGAGCATGGGTTGACGCAACCGTTCCTTCTAATCGTGGTGTGGGGCGTCTGCTGGAGACTGTGCCTGGCGTACCGGTCGTTGCGGGGGCGGCGGACCCCGCTTGCGGGATCGACCGGGGCGTGACCGTGTCTCGTACCCGCGACGACAGGCGAGGGCGATACGATTATACCGTCCACAAATCGGGGTTGACCCGGTCGGTGTAACGGATCCGCAACAATTCACGTGCCCGCCCTTCTTGAGCGGCGGGTGCGAAGGCCATTCTGTTGTGCAGCACATTGTTGCTGATCAGTCCCTCGCCAGCGGCCAGTCTGTGGGTGAATGTGAAGACAGTCTCGCGCGAAAACAACTCGTCGAGCGCGGCGCGGGCGGCGGCGGTCTCCGGGGTGTCGCGCCAGCACACGTTGCGGCGACGTGCCGAGTAACGCATGTGCAGCCGACCTTGCTGGATCGAGAACACCGGTCCCCGGCTCTCGGCGCGCTGTACCCGCCCGTCGATCACGTGGGCGGGGATGGCGAGCGCCTCGGGGTGCATCAGCGCGGCGATATGGTCTGGCGAGGCGTCGCGCAGCCGGATATAGGCGATCTCGGGATCGAGCAGCTGGTTCTCGCCACCCTCCCGTGCGGGGTGGAGGCAGAACAGCATCCAGGCCCGTACCTGCTGCCCGGGCGGGTTGTAATAACCGTCGGTGTGCCAGTTCAGTGCCCGCTCGGTATAAGGAATGTAGTCGCCGCGTCCATCCCCCGGGCCGTCGGTCGGGGTGATCCGGCTCACCGCCCTGGCGTCGGCGAAGTGGTTGGCCTCGGTGCGGCGCAGCCCGAGCGCGCGCCCGAGCGCCAGCAGCGATTCGGCCCCGAGCTGCTCGGGTGCGCAGCTGACCAGCGCCATGCCGTCGCTGGCGATCCGTGCGCCGATGGCCGCGAGTTCGGCGCGGCTGGGCGCCGCCGGCTGCTGTACCCGTACCCGCAGGCGTGCCGCGCTCGGCGCCGGGCGCGCGAGCCTCACCGCGCGCCAGCGCTGGTAGGTCGACTCATCCGTCAGCGAGAAGGGATTGGACATGAGGGTTTTTTATCAGTAAGTTCTTATATTATTCAATCTTTATCCGAGCCTAACAGCTGTGGGGATTGCATGCAGCCGTCGTGTCGAGTGCGTTGGGACGAACGGTGGGGACCTATCCCGAAAGGGATAGACGGAGGCCCCGCATCCACCCCGATCGTGGAGTGTGCGGCCACGCGAGCGCCCGGTACAGTGATGCTCAGACGATGGAGTTCCCGAGATCGACAGGGTCTCGGTTCCGAGGGCCCATCCTCGCCACAGACGCGACGCGATGCATCGAGCCGCCGCTCGCAGCGGCCTTGAGGGGGACCGGTTCGATCTCGCACGCACGCCACTTTCCTGGTTCACAGCGTAGGAGAGACAGCGCAATGTCCATCGATAAGCACTCCACCCCGATGCTCGATCAGCTCGAGAGCGGGCCCTGGCCGAGCTTCATCTCCGGGATCAAGCGGTTGCGCGATCAGCACCCGGAAAACCGCATCAACGCCATGGCCAATGACCTGCTCGGTCAGCTCGAGCACTCCTACGAGACCCGCAAGGGGTACTGGAAGGGCGGCACCGTCTCGGTCTACGGCTATGGCGGCGGCATCATTCCGCGCTTCTCCGAGGTCGGCAAGGCGTTCCCCAGCTCCAAGGAATTCCATACCCTGCGGGTACAGCCGCCGGCGGGCAACCATTACTCCACCGCGATGCTGCGCCAGCTCGCCGACAGCTGGGAGAAGTGGGGCTCGGGGCTGGTCACCTTCCACGGTCAGACCGGCAACATCATGTTCATCGGCTCGAGCACCGAGAACACCCAGCACTTCTTCGACGAGATCAACGACTACGGCTGGGACCTCGGCGGCGCCGGTCCCTGCGTGCGCACCGCGATGTCCTGCATCGGCGCGGCGCGCTGCGAGATGTCCTGCACCAACGAGCTCAAGGCGCACCGGCTGCTGGTCAACAACTTCACCGACGACGTGCATCGTCCGGCCTTGCCCTACAAGTTCAAGTTCAAGATCTCGGGCTGCGCCAACGACTGTCAGAACGCCATCGAGCGCTCCGACTTCGCGGTGATCGGTACCTGGCGCGACGACATGAAGGTCGACCAGGACGAGGTCCGCCGTTATGTCGCAGAGAAGGGCCGGCAGTACTACATCGACAACGTCATCACCCGCTGTCCGACCCAGGCGCTCTCGCTCAACGACGACGATACCCTCGCCGTCGACAACCGCGACTGCGTGCGCTGCATGCACTGTCTCAACGTCATGCCCAAGGCGCTGCACCCCGGCGACGATCGCGGCGTGACCATCCTCGTCGGCGGCAAGCGTACCCTCAAGATCGGTGACCTGATGGGCACCGTGATCGTGCCCTTCAAGAAGCTCGACACCGAGGAGGACTACGCGTCGCTGGTCGAGCTGGCCGAGACCATCATCGACTTCTGGGCCGAGAACGGGCTCGAGCACGAGCGCTGCGGCGAGATGATCGAGCGCATCGGTCTGGCCAACTTCCTCGAGGGCATCGGTATCGAGCCCGATCCCAACATGCTCAACCATCCGCGTCAGAGCTCCTATGTGCGCATGGACGGCTGGGATCAGGCCGCCGAGGCCTGGTTCGAGCGTCAGGCCGAGGCGGCGGGCTGAGCGGCGAGGTCGCGGCCCGTGCCGGGTCGCGCACGAGCGATGGCTGACTGAGACAACTGGAGGACAAGGCAATGGCCGACATGCGCGAGCCGATCGAATCCGGATGCCCGGATCCCTGGCAGTACATGCATCCGGTGATGCGCAAGAACTTCGGGCAGTGGAAGTACCACGAGCACCCGCGTCCCGGCGTGCTGCTGCACGTGGCCTACAACGGTGATCGGGTGTGGACGGTCAAGGCCGGCACCCAGCGCATCCTCGACGTCTTCACCCTGCGCAAGCTGTGCGACATCGGCGACACCTTCGCCGAGGGGCACGTGCACTTCACCCTGCGCTCGAACATCGAGTACCTGGTCACCGACGAGTCCAAGGTCACGCCGCTGATCGAGGCCCTGGAGGACGCCGGCTTCATCGTCGGCGGCACCCAGAACTCGGTGACCATGATCTCCCACACCCAGGGCTGGCTGCACTGCGACATCCCCGGCACCGACGCCTCGGGCGTGGTCAAGGCGATGATGGACGAGCTGGTCGAGGAGTTCCGCAACACCAACATGCCCAACCGGGTGCACATCACCACCTCCTGCTGCCAGATCAACTGCGGCGGTCAGGGCGATATCGCGATCAACGTCCAGCACACCAAGCCGCCGAAGATCAATCACGACCTGGTGGCCAACGTCTGCGAGCGCCCCTCGGTGGTGGCCCGCTGTCCGGTGGCGGCGATCCGCCCGGCGATGGTCAACGGCAAGCCCTCGCTGGAGGTCGACGAGCGCAAGTGCATCTGCTGCGGCGCCTGCTATCCGCCCTGTCCGCCGATGCAGATCAACGACGCCGAGCACACCAAGCTCGCCATCTGGGTCGGCGGCAGCCACTCCAACGCGCGCAGCAAGCCGAGCTTCCAGAAACTGGTCGCCGCCGGCATCCCCAACAACCCGCCGCGCTGGCCCGAGGCCACGGCCATCGTCAAGCGTATCCTCAAGGCCTACAAGGAGGGCGCGCGCGACTGGGAGCGGATCAACGAGTGGATCGAGCGCATCGGCTGGCCGCGCTTCTTCGAGGAGGTCGAGCTACCCTTCACCAAGTATCACATCGATACCTGGCGCGGCTCGCGGGCGAGCTTCAACAGCTCCTCCTACATCCGTTTCTGAGGCCGTGCGGCCCCATCCACTCCGAGCGAGGACGTCATGAAGTTCGCTCTACAGATCAACGAAGGACCCTATCAGCACCAGGCCGCCGACTCGGCCTATCACTTCGCCCGGGCGGCATTGGAGAAGGGGCACGAGATCTTCCGCGTGTTCTTCTATCACGACGGTGTCAACAACGCGACGCGCTTGACCACCCCGCCGCAGGACGACCGCCATATCGTCAACCGCTGGGCCGAGCTCGCCGAGCAGCACGACCTCGATCTGGTGGTGTGCGTGGCCGCGGCGCAGCGTCGCGGCATCGTCGACGAGGGCGAGGCCAAGCGCAACGGCAAGGATGCCACCAACATCCACCCCAGGTTCCGCATCTCGGGTCTCGGGCAGCTGGTCGAGGCGGCGATCGCCGCCGACCGGCTGGTGGTCTTCGGCGACTAGGGGGAGGAGACGATGTCTGAAACCGTGAAACAATTCCTCTATCTCAACCGCAAGGCCCCCTACGGCACCATCTACGCCTGGGAGGCGCTCGAGGTGGTGCTGATCGGCGCCGCCTTCGATCAGGACGTCGGGGTGATGTTCCTCGACGACGGGGTCTATCAACTGGTCAAGGGCCAGGATCCCCGCGAGATCGGCATGAAGAACTTCTCGCCCACCTTCCGCACCCTCGGCGACTACGAGGTCGGGCGGATCTATGTCGACGGTGAGTCGCTCGCCGCGCGCGGTCTCACCCGCGAGGATCTGGTCGAGATCGCCTGGGAGGATCCGGAGACCGAGGAGGAGGTCGACAACATCGTCGAGGTGGTCGACCGCACCCGGGCGCGGGCGCTGATGGACGAGGCCGATGTGGTCTTCAGCTTCTGAGTCGGCACCGGTCGCCGGGGGGAGACCGGCCCCGTCGTCGTATCCATGTATCGCGGGGGCGGCCGTTGCGGGCGTCTCCGGCAAGGGGGACGCATGAGCATCCTGCATACCGTCAACAAGTCACCGTTCGAGCGCAATTCGCTAGAATCCTGTGTGCAATTCGCCAGCGATGGCGCGGCCGTCCTGCTGTTCGAGGACGGCGTCTACGCGGCCCTCGCCGGGACCGGCGCGGAGTCACGGGTTCGCGAGGCACTCGGCAGACTCAGGCTCTACGTGCTCGGGCCCGACCTCAAGGCGCGCGGATTGTCCGAGGATCGCATCATCGAGGGAATCGGCGTCGTGGACTACGCCGGCTTCGTGGATCTCGCCGCGGAGCACGACAAGGTCCAGGCCTGGTTGTAACTCAATTCACGCACCGAAGAAGGAGACATCACCATGTCCGACACCATCGAAGTTGACGGCAAACAACTGGCCGTGGACGAGGAGGGCTACCTGGCCGACCTCAACGACTGGGTGCCCGCGGTGGCCGACGTGATGGCCAAGCAGGACAACCTGGAGTTGAGCGAGGAACACTGGGACATCATCAACTTCCTGCGCGAGTACTACGAGGAGTACCAGATCGCTCCCGCGGTGCGCGTGCTGACCAAGGCCGTGGGTAAGAAGCTCGGCAAGGAGAAGGGCAACAGCAAGTATCTCTACAGCCTCTTCCCCTACGGGCCGGCCAAGCAGGCCTGCCGCTTCGCCGGGCTGCCCAAGCCGACCGGCTGCGTCTGAGTCCGATGTCCGGGGCGGGTGCGCCCGCCCCGGCGTCGACGGACGGCGTCGGGCGACCGGCGACGTCTCTCCGGCAACCGCAGAGAGATCACCCTAAAGGGAGCGGAAGTATGGCGTTCCTGACCCATTTCTACGCCGTCCTGTTCTATGTCGCCGCCTTCGTGCTGGTCTCCGGCCTGGTCGTCAAGGTGGTGCGCTATGCCCGCACCCCGGCCCCGCTGAAGATCCCCACCACCCCGGCGCCGACCAGCCGCAGCGGCGTGGCGCTACGCATGACCCGCGAGGTGGTGCTGTTCGAGAGCCTGTTTCGCGGCAACAAATGGACCTGGATCTTCGGCTGGATCTTCCACTTCGGACTGTTCCTGGTCACCCTGCGTCACCTGCGTTATTTCATCGAGCCGGTGTGGGCGCCGATCGCCCTGGTCCAGCCCTTCGGCATCTATGGCGGGATCGCCATGGTCATCGGGCTGATCGGGTTGTGGGCGCGTCGCTTCCTGGTCGATCGGGTGCGCTATATCTCCTCGACCTCCGATCATCTGATGCTCGCCCTGCTGGTGCTGATCGGCGCGAGCGGGCTGCTGATGAAGTTCGTCTTCCACACCGACGTGGTGGCCATCAAGAGCTTCTTCCTCGGTCTCTACGCCCTCGATCCCCAGCCGCTGCCGGCCGATCCGCTGCTGCTGCTGCATCTGCTGCTGGTGGCGCTGCTGATGATCGTCTTCCCCTACAGCAAGCTGCTCCATGCCCCGGGTCTGTTCTTCAGCCCGACGCGCAACCAGGTCGACGATCCGCGCGAGCGTCGCCACCTCGCGCCCTGGGCGCGAGAACTCGAGCAGCAGGCGCCCGCCGCGTCGTCCGATCCGCGAGGTTGAGCCATGGCCAAGGCAACATTCGACGTCCCCGAGCTGACCCCCTACACCGAGGTGCCCGCGGTTACCCCGGAGGCCATGGCTCACAGCGCCCCCTTCGTCTCCAAGGCCGAGTTCCAGGCGCCGCTCGGCTTCCCCGGCGAGCTGGTCGAGGACTGGCAGACGCGGGCGATCGACAAGATGGGCGAGCTGCTCGGCAAGTATCGCTCGCTGCGCGTCTATCTCGACTCCTGCGTCAAGTGCGGGGCCTGTACCGACAAGTGTCACTACTTCCTCGGCACCCAGGACCCGAAGAACATGCCGGTGGGCCGCCAGGACCTGATGCGCAAGGTCTATCGGCGCTACTTCACCCTCGGCGGTCGGTTCTTCCCCAAGCTCGTCGGCGCCGAGGACTTCACCAAGGAGGTGCTCGACGACTGGTACAGCTATTTCCACCAGTGCTCGCAGTGTCGGCGCTGCTCGGTGTTCTGTCCCTATGGCATCGATACCGCCGAGATCTCGATGGCCGCGCGCGAGATCATGGACAGCATCGGGGTGGGGCAGAAGTACTGCAACGAGATCATCGGCAAGGTCTACAAGATCGGCAACAACCTCGGCCTGCCCGGCCCGGCGCTGGTCGATACCCTCGAGGGTCTCGAGGAGGACGTCTTCGACGAGACCGGCGTCAAGGTGCGCTACCCGATCGACGAGGAGGGCGCCGAGATCCTGCTGGTCACCCCCTCGGCCGACTTCTTCGCCGAGCCGCACGTCGACGGGCTGATCGGCTACGGCAAGGTCTTCCATGCCGCCGGGGTGTCCTGGACGCTGAGTTCGCACGCCTCCGAAGCGGCCAACTTCGGCATGTTCATCGGCTCCTACGACAACATGCGCCGGGTCGCCCAGCGCATTCGCGAGGCGGCCATCGCGCTCAAGGTCAAGCGCATCGTCTTCGGCGAGTGTGGCCACGCCTGGCGGGTGGCCTACAGCTTCCTCAACACCCTCGCCGGGCCCTGGGACTTCCTCGACCCGCGCTATCCGGTGCCGCAGCACATCTGCGAGTTCACCCACGACCTGATCGAGCAGGGGCGGCTGACCTTCGACAAGTCCGAGAACGACGACAAGGTCATCACCTTCCACGACAGCTGCAACGTCGCCCGCGCCTCGCGCATGGGCGAGGTCCCCGGCGGCCAGTTCGAGATCCCGCGCGCGATCATCCGCGCCACCTGCAATCACTTCTACGACATGGACGAGGACACCATCCGCGACCGCACCTTCTGTTGCGGCGGTGGCGGCGGGCTGCTCACCGACGACCTCATCGAGCTGCGGGTGAAGGGGGCCAAGCCCCGGCTCGATGCGCTCAACAACGTGATGCAGGAGAAGGGGGTGACGCACATGGCGGCGATCTGCGCCATCTGCAAGAGCCAGTTCACCAAGGTGCTGCCCTACTACGGCATGGAGATGGATCAGATCGTCAGTCTCCACCAGTTGGTCTCCAACGCGATCGTGCTGGAGGGCGGCGAGGACGACGACGAGGAGGACGCGCCCGCGGCGGCCTGATCCCGGGCCGGCGACGGGACGCGCGCGACAAGACACCCGGGTCGGTCATCCGGGGGCAATTCGGTCACTAGAGAGAGAACCCTATGGCGACTTCCAGCGACGAGATGAAGACCAAGCCTTCCTGGCGCCGCTTCGAGGACGGGGCCAACGTCTGGGAGGATCTGACCGACAAGATCTTCATGGAGGACAGCTCCCACAAGTGTCCGACCTATGTCCACAAGACCCCGCCCTGTCAGGGCAGTTGCCCCTCGGGCGAGGACATCCGCGGCTGGCTGCAGATCGTGCGCGGGCTCGAGCAACCGCCGGCGGACATGGACTGGCGCGAGTACGCCTTTCGCCGCTCGACCGATGCCAACCCCTTCCCGGCGATGATGGGCCGGGTCTGTCCCGCACCCTGTCAGGACGGTTGCAACCGCAACGCGCTGGAAGACTTCGTCGGCATCAACGCCGTCGAGCAGTTCATCGGCGACTCGGCCATCGACAACGGCTACCGCTTCGCCCCGCCGCCGCCGGACACCGGCAAGCGGGTGGCGATCGTCGGCGGTGGTCCGGCGGGGCTGGCCGCCGCCTATCAGCTGCGGCGCCGGGGGCACGCCTGCACCATCTTCGAGGCCAACAGCGCGCTCGGCGGCATGTTCCGCTTCGGCATCCCCGGCTATCGGGTGCCGCGCGACCGGCTCGATGCCGAGATCCAGCGCATCCTCGACCTCGGCCAGGTCGAGGTGCGGCTCAATACCCGGGTCGGGCGCGATCTCGCCGTCGCCGAACTCGAGCGCGACTACGACGCCGTGCTCTGGGCGCTCGGCTGTCAGAGCGGGCGGGGGCTGCCGGTACCGGGGTGGGAGGGCACGCCCAACTGTGTCTCCGGCGTCGCCTTCCTCAAGGCCTTCAACGAGGGGCGGATGAAGGTCACCGCCGCCAAGGTGGTCTGCGTCGGTGGCGGCGACACCTCGATCGACGTGGTCTCGGTGGCGCGTCGTCTCGGCCACCTGCCCGATCACGCCAAGCGCGACCTCCCCGAGACGGTGATCCACGACGGCTATCTCGCCCACGACACCGCCGGCGCGGCCGCCGCCGAGGGCGCCGAGGTGACCCTGACCTCGCTGTTCTCGCGCGAGCAGATGACCGCCGCCGAGCATGAGGTCACCGATGCCACCCGCGAGGGCGTGACCATCCTCGATGGGGTGATGCCGCTCGAGGTGCTCAAGAACGCCGAAGGGCGCGCCACCGGGCTGCGGGTCGCCGACTGCCGCATGGAGGAGGGGCGGCCGGTGGCGGTCGAGGGCACCGAGCGGGTGCTCGAGGCCGATCTGATCGTCTCGGCGATCGGCCAGGGCGGTGATCTCTCCGGCCTCGAGACCCTCGACAACGGTCGCGGGCTGATCGACGCCGACAAGTTCCATCAGGTGCCGGGCCGTCCGGGACACTTCGTCGCCGGCGACATCATCCGTCCCCACCTGCTCACCACCGCCATCGGTCAGGCCTGGGTCGCGGTCGAGTCGATCGACGCCTATCTCGGTCAGGTCGAGCAGCGGCGCCGCCCCAAGGTCGACGTCCATCACTTCAACCTGCTCGACAAGCTCGCCGAGGTTGAGCGCGCGCCGCAGCCCTTCGTCGTCGGCGAGGCCGGCGACCTGCGCGGCACCTCGGCGGCGGACTATGCGGTGCACAACTACGAGGACCGCTCCGGGGCCGAGGTCATCCCCCATGAGGAGCTCTATCTCGGTCACTTCAACCACCATGCCCGCAACCTCCGTCAGGAGCAGGTGCCGAGCGCCGAGCAGGTGCTCGCTCACTTCGCCGAGCGGGTTGCCGGGTTGAGCGAGGCGCAGGCGATCGACGAGGCCAAGCGCTGCATGAGCTGCGGGATGTGCTTCGAGTGCGACAACTGCGTCATCTTCTGTCCGCAGGACGCGGTGTTCCGGGTCGACAAGGCCGCGCGCACCACCGGACGCTATGTCGACACCGATTACAGTCGCTGTATCGGCTGTCACATCTGCGCCGACGTCTGTCCGACCGGCTACATCAAGATGGGACTGGGCGAATAGTCCCGAGGGAGAGGCGCCGATGGTCAATGCTGTATCAACCACCCGGACGCTCGCCGTGGCCCTGCTGTGGATGCTCGCCGTCCTCGCGGTGGCGCCCTCGGCCAGCGCCCGCAACTATGTGGTGCCCGGCTCCGAGGCCGCCGGGCTCGGTGCCTGTGTCGAGCCCACCGAGCTGATGCGTCGCCAGCACATGGAGTTCATCAAGCACCAGCGCGATCGCACCGTGCACAGCGGTATCCGCACCAGCAAGTACAGCCTCGCCGGCTGTGTCGAGTGCCACATCGGTCACGATGTCCGGGGACAGGCCGTGCCGATCAACCGCGCCGACCAGTTCTGCGGCGCCTGTCATGCCTATGCCGCGGTCGATCTCAACTGCTTCGATTGCCATGCGGCGGTACCGCGTGGCCCCATGGCCGGGCCCATGGCCGAGGCCGCGCGGCGCGCCGTGGGCGAGGCGCACCACGGTCAGGGAGCGGGACAACCATGAGCGAACAACGAGCGGAGATCGATCGGGAGCGGCGTCGGCTGCTCGGGGCGGCGGCCGGCGCCGGGGCGGCGCTGGCCGCGCCGGCGGTGGTGGTGCGCGCGCTCGAGACCACCCCGCGTGACAACCCGGCCGACGGCCGGGTGCGCTGGGGGCTGGCGATCGACACGGCCAAGTGTGCCGCGGGCTGTACGGCCTGTGTCGATGCCTGCGCCCATGAGAACGGGCTCGACCTGCAGCGCCCGCCCGAGGGGGCGACGCCCGCCGATTGGGCGGCGCAGCGCGCGGTGTGGGTCCGCAAGGTCCGGCTGCGCGACGACCAGACCGGGCGCGAGACCAATCTGCCGCTGATGTGCCAGCACTGCGAGCATCCGCCCTGTGTCGACGTCTGTCCCACCGGCGCCTCCTTCAAGCGCGCCGATGGCATCGTCATGGTCGACCGTCACACCTGCATCGGTTGTCGCTACTGCATGATGGCCTGCCCCTACAAGGCGCGCAGCTTCATCCACGAGGCGCTGAGCGATCAGCTCAGTCACGTGCCGCGTGGCAAGGGCTGTGTCGAGAGCTGCAATCTCTGCGTCCACCGGCGCGACTTCGGCATCCCCTCGACGGCCTGTGCCGAGGCCTGCGCCGAGACCGGACACGGCGCCATCCTGTTCGGCGACCTGGCCGACCCGGACAGCGCCATCAGTCGGTTCCTCGCCAGCGAGCCGACCCGCCAGATCCGCGAGGACCTGGCGCTCAATACCGGGGTGCGCTATGCCGGCGTCTGATCCCGGCGGGAGAGTCTGAGCATGAAGCGAATCGTCTATCGCGAATGGCGTCTCGCCCCGGCGCGCTACTGGGGTATCCTCGGCGTGCTCGCCCTGATGGTGGGGGCCGGGCTGCTCGCCTTCGCCTACATGGAGCACGAGGGACACTGGGTCACCGGGATGAACAACGCGGTGGTCTGGGGCACGCCGCACGTGTTCGCGGTGTTCCTCATCATCGCCTCGTCCGGGGCGCTCAACATCGCCTCGATCGGCAGCGTCTTCCGCAAGCCGATCTACAAACCCCTGGGACGGCTCTCGGGGCTGCTGGCGATGGCCCTGCTCGCCGGCGGACTGATGGTGCTGGTGCTCGACCTGGGACGCCCGGAACGCCTGGTGGTCGCGCTCACCACCTACAACTTCAAGTCGATCTTCGCCTGGAACATCTTCCTCTACACCGGCTTCATGGCGATCGTGATCGCCTATCTGTGGAGCATGGCCGACCGCAAGGGCGACCCCTTCATCCGTCCGGTCGGGATCTTCGCGCTGGTCTGGCGTCTGGCGCTGACCACCGGCACCGGCTCCATCTTCGGTTTTCTGGTGGCGCGTCAGGCCTATGACGCGGCGATCCTCGGGCCGATGTTCGTGGCCATGTCCTTCGCCTACGGGCTGGCGCTGTTCGTGCTCGTGCTGATGTTCGGCTTCGCCGAGGACCGGCGTCCGATCGGCGCGCGGATGCTGCGCCGACTGAAGAACCTGCTGGCGGTGTTCGTGCTCGCCGTGCTCTATTTCACCCTGGTCTATCACCTCACCAGCGCCTATGGGTCCAAGGACCAGGGGTTCGAGGGCTGGCTGCTGTTCGGCGGCGGGGTCTACACCTTCCTCTTCTGGGTCGGCTGGATCCTGCTCGGCTCCTTGGTGCCGCTCGGCATCCTCTACCACCCGGTACGCGGCGCCGAGGCACCCTGGGTCGCCGCCGCCTGCGTGCTGGTGATCCTCGGCGGTCTGGCCGCGCTCGCGGTGGTGATCATCGCCAGCCAGGCCTATCCGTTGCAGCTCTTCCCCGGCAAGACCATCCTCGAGTCCGGTTTTCTCGACGGTGTCGGTGGCCAGCCGGCGCCCTATCACCCGACCCTGCCGGAGCTGCTGCTCGGGTTCGGCGGGGTGGGGCTGGCGCTGCTGATCACCGCCGTCGGGGTGCGGGTGCTGCAGTTCCTCCCCGAGTCGCTCGCCGACGAGGTGTTGCCGATCGACGAGGAGACCATCGAGCAGCCGGTCGCCAAGGCCGCCTGACCCACCCGCGTCCGCGTCGCTGCCGAGTCGGCGACGCGGACCTTGATCCGCGATCCCGAATGGCCCACCTCTATCTCTCCGCGCCGCAGAAGTCCTCGGGCAAGACCACGCTCGCCATCGGTCTGTGTCGCGCCTTGCGCGGGCGTGGCCTGGCGGTACAGCCGTTCAAGAAGGGACCCGACTACATCGACCCGCTGTGGCTGAGCCAAGCCGCCGGGCGCCTCTGTCTCAACCTCGACTTCAACACCATGGATCGCGCCGAGATCCTCGCGGCCTTCGGGCGCGAGTGCGCCGGGGCCGATGTGGCGCTGATCGAGGGCAACATGGGGCTGTTCGACGACACCGCGCTCGACGGTGCCAACAGCAACGCCGCGCTCGCCCGGGCGCTCGCCGCGCCGGTGGTGCTGGTGGTCAACTGTCAGGGCATGGGGCGCGGCATCGCGCCCCTGCTGCTCGGCTACCAGACCTTCGACCCCGGGCTGCGGCTCGCCGGGGTGGTGCTCAACCGGGTCGGCTCGGCGCGTCACGCCGCCGGGCTGGTGCGCGCCGTCGAGCACTACACCGACCTGCCGGTGCTCGGGGTGATCGAGCGCGACGCCGCGCTCGCCATCGACGAGCGCCATCTCGGGCTGATGCCGAGCATCGAGACGGCGAGCGCCGAGTCGACCATCGACACTCTGGCGCGCCGGGTCGCCGAGCAGCTCGATCTCGATCAGTTGCTGGCGCTCGCCGAGTCGGCCCCGGTGCCGCCCGCGCCGCCGCCCGAGCCGGCGGTGGCGCCGCACGGCGCCGGGCTGCGTATCGGCATCGCCCGCGATGCGGTGTTCGGGTTCTACTACCCCGACGACCTGCGCGCGCTCGCCCGCGCCGGTGCCGAGCTGGTCCCTTTCAGTCCACTGGTCGATGCCGAGCTGCCGGCGGTCGATGCGCTGTTCATCGGCGGCGGCTTCCCCGAGCTGCGGATGGCCGAGCTGGAGGCCAATCGTACGCTGCGCGCCCAGATCGCCGAGTTCGTCGCCGCAGGCCGACCCGTCTATGCCGAGTGCGGCGGGCTGATGTATCTCTGCGCCGGGCTGCATTGGCGCGGCGAGCGCCGCGCCATGGTCGGCGCGCTCGCCGCCGAGGTGATGATGCACCCGCGCCCGCAGGGGCGGGGGCTGGTGCGGCTGCGCGAGACCGGGGATCATCCCTGGCCCGGTGGCGGGGCGGGTCGCGAGCTGGCCGCGCACGAGTTCCATCACTCGGCGTTGATCGCGCCCGACCCGGGGTGGCGCTATGGCTTCGAGGTGGTGCGCGGCAGCGGCATCGACGGTCGGCACGACGGCGTGGTACAGCAACGGCTGCTCGCCTGCTACAGTCATCTGCGCGACGTCGGCGGCAGCGGCTGGACCGGGCGCTTCCTGCGACAGGTCGCCCGCAGTCTCGGCGGGCCCTAGCCCGTGAGGTGCTGCGGCGCGGTGTCAGGGAACACGACTGAAGACCAAGGGGATGAGATGTTCAGACTCACCACGGCGGCCGCCCGACAGGTGCTCGAGGCGGCCAGACAGGGCGGGACCGAGGGGCTGGCGCTGCGGCTCGCCGCGCACCAAGGGCCCGATGGCGGGATCGACTACCGCATGGGTTTCGACGAGGTCGGCGAGGAGGATATCCGCTTCCAGACCGAGGGGATCGAGGTCTGCATGGCGCCCGAGCACGTGCCGTTGCTCGATGAGGCGACCATGGACTATGTCGAGCTGGAACCGGGCCAGTTCCACTTCATCTTCCTCAACCCCAGGGATCCGCACTATCAGCCACCCGCCGAGGGTTGAGCGCGCGCCGCCTCAGCGCTGCTCGCGGCGACGACCGCGATAGGCGCTGATCCGGCGGACGATGTGCTCGAAGGGCAGTGCCTCGAGGCTGCCGTAGCGTGCGCGTGCCTCGACCAGCAGGGCATGGACGTCACCGATCGCCCGGGTCGAGGCGTCGGGTGCCAGCGCGGTGGCGATGCCGCGCAGCCCGCCGAGCTGCAGCCGCAGGCTCTGGGCGTGTGACAGCCGCTCGCGGGTGCCCGGGGTGGCGAGCGCGAAGCGCGCGCGCTCGCGCAGCAGCAGCCGCAACGCGCGACAGCGCCGCCAGGGCGACTCGGCACCACAGCGCACGCCGCTGCGCTCGCCGATGCAGTAGCGCTCGGCATGACTGCAGTCGTGCGCGTTCAGCAGCGCCAGCGCGAAGGCGCACTCGCGCGCCGCCTCTCGCACCTCGCCGGGCTCCTCGTCCAAGCGTTGTTCACTCCTGCCCGTGGGACGGGTCGGTGAAGCGGTGGATCTGCCGTCGGTCGCGCTTGGTGGGGCGTCCGCGCCGGTCGTGAATCTCGCCGCGCTCGCGCCGTTCGTGCACCAGCGCCTGACGGCGCAGCCGGCTGGCCTCGTCCTCGACATAGAGGGTGGCGGCCTCGGTCGCGCCACGACGTTGACGATCGATCGCCACGACCTCGATCTCCCAGGTCAGGGCGCCCTTGTGGATTTCCAGCCGGTTGCCGGGACGGATGGTGCGTCCGGGCTTGGCGCGCTGGCCCTCGACATGGACCTTGCCGCCGTTGATCGCCTCGACGGCAAGCTGGCGGGTCTTGAAAAAGCGCGCCGCCCACAGCCACTTGTCGAGTCGCAGGCTGTCGAGCGCCCGGGCGTCGCCGGCGCTCATGCCGCGAGCAGCGGGTCGAGGTCGCCGCAGACGTCGAGTTCGGCCATGTCGTCATAGCCGCCGATATGACGCTCGCCGATGAAGATCTGCGGCACCGTGTGGCGACCGCTGCGCTCGATCATCACCGCGCGCTGTGCCGGGTCGTCGTTGATGTCGATCTCCTCGTAGACGACGCCCTTGCGCTCGAGCAGCCGGCGGGCACGGATGCAGTAGGGACAGGTCTGGGTGGTGTAGAGGGTGACTCGGGGCATGGTTTCGCTCTGTCGATGGCTCGGGTAGTAACATGTCGATGAAGGCCGCGGGCGGTTGAAATCGCGCCGGTCCGCCGGAAAGCTTCAAGCAGAAGCAAGGCGCGCGGTCTCCCGCCGTCGTCTCGTCGACTCGTCATCAGGATCATCATGTATCGTAACAACCCGCACCCTGTCCATCTCAAGGATTACCGTCCACCCGAGTTCCTGATCGATACCGTCGATCTGCGTTTCGAACTCGATGCCGACCGGACCCTGGTCGAGGCGCGTCTGGCGCTGCGTCGCAATCCCGCCGCCACCCGCGGCGACGGTGATCTGCGGCTCGACGGCGAACAGCTCGAACTCGAGTCGGTGGCCCTCGACGATCAGCCGCTGACCCCGGCCGAGTATCGGATCGAGCCCGAGTCGCTGACCATCCACCGCGTCCCCGACCGCTTCACCCTCACCACCCGGGTGACGATCAGCCCGAGCCAGAACACCGCGCTCGAGGGGCTCTACCAGTCCGGCGACATGCTCTGCACCCAGTGCGAGGCCGAGGGCTTCCGCCGCATCACCTATTTTCTCGATCGCCCGGACGTGATGGCGCGCTTCACCACCACGCTGATCGCCGACACCGAGCGCTATCCGGTGCTGCTCGCCAACGGCAACCCCGCCGAACAACGCACCCTCGACGACGGTCGCCAGCTGGCGCGCTGGGTCGATCCCTTCCCCAAGCCCTGCTATCTGTTCGCGCTCATCGCCGGCGACCTGCGCGCGGTCGAGGACCGCTTCACCACCGCCTCCGGGCGCGAGGTGGCGCTGCGCATCTATGTCGAGCCGCACAACCTCGACAAGTGCGACCACGCAATGCGCTCGCTCAAGCAGTCGATGCGCTGGGACGAGGAGCGCTACGGGCGCGAGTACGACCTCGACATCTTCATGATCGTCGCCGTCAGCCACTTCAACATGGGCGCGATGGAGAACAAGGGGCTCAACGTCTTCAACGACAAGTACGTGCTCGCCCGCCCCGACACCGCCACCGATCAGGACTTCCAGGGTATCGAGGGGGTGATCGCCCACGAGTACTTCCACAACTGGACCGGCAACCGCATCACCTGTCGCGACTGGTTCCAGCTCAGTCTCAAGGAGGGCTTCACCGTCTATCGCGACCAGGAGTTCTCCGCCGACATGGGCTCGCGCGGGGTCAAGCGCATCGCCGACGTGCGTCTGCTGCGCGCTCACCAGTTCGCCGAGGACGCCAGCCCCATGGCTCATCCGGTGCGCCCCGAGTCCTATATCGAGATCAACAACTTCTACACCGTCACCGTCTACGAGAAGGGCGCCGAGCTGGTGCGGATGCAGGCCGCACTGCTCGGTCCCGAGCGTTTCCGTCGCGCCACCGACCTCTATTTCGAGCGCCATGACGGTCAGGCGGTGACCACCGACGACTTCGTGCGCTGCATGGAGGACGCCAGTGGCTGCGATCTCGGTCAGTTCCGTCGCTGGTACAGCCAGGCCGGCACCCCGGAGCTCGAGGTCGAGGGTCATCACGACGCCGGATCGGCGACCTATCGGCTGCGGGTGCGTCAACACACCCCGTCGACCCCGGGGCAGCCGGAGAAGGCGCCGCTGCACCTGCCGCTGGCCCTGGCGCTGCTCGATGCCGAGGGGCGCGAGCTGGCGCTGCGCCTCGACGGCGAGGACGGGGCGGCGCCCGCCGGCACCCGGGTGCTGGAGCTGCGCGAGGCCGAGCAGTGCTTCACCTTCGTCGATGTCCCCGAGCCGCCGGTGCCCTCGCTGCTGCGTGGATTCAGCGCCCCGGTGCGGCTGCGCTTCGACTACAGCGATGCCGAGTTGATGTTCCTGATGGCCCATGACGGCGACGGCTTCAACCGCTGGGATGCGGCCCAGACGCTGATGCAGCGTCTGTTGCTGCGACTGGTGGAGGATGCCGCCGCGGTGATCCCCGAGTCCTTCTTCGCCGCTTTCGCCCAGGCGCTCGACGATCGCACCGGCGATCCGGCGCTGCTCGCCGAGGTGCTGACCCTGCCCGCCGAGTCCTATCTCGGCGATCAGCTGGCGGTGGTCGACGTCGACGGTATCCATCGCGCCCGTTGTACCCTGGAGCGGGCCATCGGCGCGCGGTTGCGCGATCGGTTGCTGGCGGTCCACGCCGCCCATGACGACACCGGCCCCTATCGCCTCACCCCCGAGGCGATCGGTGCGCGGGCGCTGAAGAACCGCGCCCTGGGCTATCTGCTCGCCGCCGGCGACGCCGAGGGGCTGGCGCGCTGCATCGCCCAGTTCGAGGCCGCACGCAACATGACCGACTGCATCAGCGCGCTGCGCCTGCTGGTCGACCATGGCGGCGAGGCCGGGCTGGAGGCGCTGAGCAGTTTCCACACCCGCTGGTCGGGCGAGCCGCTGGTGCTCGACAAGTGGTTCAGCGTCCAGGCCACCAGCCCACGGCCCGATACCCTGGCGCGGGTCGAGCGGCTGATGCGCGACCCCGACTTCTCGCTGCGCAATCCCAATCGTGTGCGCAGCCTGATCGGCGCCTTCTGCAACGCCAACCCGGTGTGCTTCCACGCCGCCGACGGCAGCGGTTATCGCTTCCTCGCCGATCGCGTGCTCGAGCTTGATCCGCTCAACCCCCAGGTCGCCTCGCGGCTGATGCGCGCGCTGGTGCGCTGGCGGCGCTTCGATGCCGCTCGCCAGGCGCTGATGCGCGCCGAGATCGAGCGCGTGCTCGCCGCCGAGGCGCTCTCGCGCGACGTCTACGAGGTCGCGGCCAAGGCGCTCGAGGACTGAGCGCGCCAGGGCCCGCCACCCGCGGCGGGTCCTGTCATCCCCTTGTCAAAGCCGCGCCGACCCACTACCGTGCTCGGCTTCCCATCGATCCACTCAGGAATTCACCATGTCCGATTACCCGCGTTGCCCTCGGTGTGAGAGCGAGAACACCTATTCCGACGGCATGCTCTACATCTGCCCCGATTGCGCCCACGAGTGGTCGATGCATGAGGAGGAGACGGAGGAGCAGGCCGAGGCCGGGGTGCGCGACGCCAACGGCAACCTGCTCGCCGACGGCGATACCGTGGTGGTGATCAAGGACCTCAAGGTCAAGGGCAGCTCCTCGCCGTTGAAGGTCGGTACCAAGATCAAGAACATCCGTCTGGTCGACGGCGACCACGAGGTCGACTGCAAGACCGATCTCGGCAACCTGATGCTCAAGGCCTGCTATCTGCGCAAGGCCTGAGCGCCTCCTCGATCACCGGGGTCGGTCGCCGATGGCGGCGATCGGCCCGCGCGTGTCAGAATGACACCGCTCGGGTAACGGAAACGCCATGCTCGGAATCGTCGATCGCTATGTGCTGCGGGAGGTGACCAAGGTCTTCCTGGCCATCGTGCTGACGCTCGCGCTGATCGTCGCCAGCATGTTGTTGCTGCGCACCTTCGAGGAGGTCAACGTCGGCGCGCTGAGCGTGACCCTGGTGTTCCGCTTCCTTGGTTATCAGCTGGTGCGCGATGCCTCCAGCCTGTTGCCGCCGGCCTTCTTCCTCGCCGCGCTGGTCACCCTCAGCCGCCTGGCGCGCGACAGCGAGCTGATCGCCATGCACGCCTGCGGGCTCGGTCCCTCGCGCACCTATCGCGCGCTGCTGCTGCTCGCCGTCCCGGTCGCCGCGCTCACCGCCTGGTTCGCCCTGGTGCTCCAACCCTGGGCGGCCACCGGCATCCAGGACATCCGCATGCAGCAGAAGGAGCAGGCGGCGCAGATCGCCGGGCTGCAGCCGGGACGCTTCTATGTCGAGGAAGAGGGCGATGTGGTGGTCTATATCGGCGCGATCGACCGCCATCGCTCGCTCGGCGACGTCTTCCTGCTCGATCGGCGCGGTGGCACCAACCGCATGGTGGTCAGCGAAGGCGGGGTGCACCGGCTCGAGGAGGGCAGCGGCGACCATCTGGTCACCCTCACCAGCGGTCATCGCTTCGACGGCAACCCCGGAGAGGCCGCCTTCATGATCGGCGACTTCGATGCCTACGAGATCCGTATCCGCGCCAAGGAGCGCGCCGCGCGCGCGCGCGGCAAGCGCTCGACGGTCCCGACCTCGGAGCTGCGCGTCGCCGCCGACCTGGCCGATCGGGTCGAGTTCGAACACCGTCTGGCCGCGCCGCTGGCGATCTTCACCCTGGCGGTGCTGGCGATCCCGCTGGTGGCGGTCTCGCCGCGTCAGAGTTCGACCGGACGTCTGGCGCTCGCCTTCCTCGCCTATTTCTGCTTCTTCAACCTGCAGCGTCTCGCCGAGGGTTGGCTCGAGGAGGGCATCACTCCGCTATGGCTGAGCAGCCAGTGGTATCAGCTGTTGATCCTAGTCGTCGTCTATCTCGCACTGCTCCCCGACAGCCTGTGGGCGCGCCGGGTGCTCGGACGCTGGCGGCGCGCGGATTAGTCCGCCCAGGGCGATGGAGCTCCTGCCCTGGCAGCCGTTGATCGCGGGTCTGATGCTGGGCGTGGCGATCGCTGCTCCCCCTGGTCCGGTGGGGCTGCTGTGCATGAGCCGTACCCTGGCCCACGGCGCGCGCAATGGCTTGGCGACCGGTCTGGGTGCGGCCCTGGCCGATGCCTGCTACGGTGCGCTGGTGGCCCTCGGCGCCACCGCCCTTGCCGAGCTGCTCACCGCTCATGCCGCCGGGCTGCGCCTGACCGGTGGCCTCCTGTTGATACTGCTGGGCATGCGTCAGCTGGTCGATGTCGCAGTCGTGCCGTCGGCGGTTCCAGCGCCCCCGCGGCACGGCTCGGCGTTGCTCTCGGCCCTGGCCCTGACCCTCACCAACCCGATGACCCTCTTCGCCTTCGTCGTCGCCCTGGCCGCCTTCGGTCAGTCGGGGGCGACCATTGCCAGTAGTGGGGCCTGGGCCCTGGTCGTCGGGGTGTTGCTTGGCTCGATGCTGTGGTGGTGCCTGCTGGTCGCGCTGGTGGTGTGGCTCGGGCGTCTGCTGTCGGCGTCTGCCCAGCGCCGTATCCGCCTGCTCTCGGCGCTGGCGCTGATGGCGCTGGGCGGCGCGGTCCTGCTCGGTTGAACCAGGCTCAGGCGAGCAGCAGCGCGGTGTCGGCAACGGTGCCGAGTCGTCCCTCGGCCGCGCCCCAGAGGACGAAGTGCGAGGTGGCGTCGAGCCCGGCGGCGGCGACGTCGGGGTTGTCCGCGAGATAGGCGGCGGTGTCGAACCAGGGGCCGGGGGCGCGGTTCTCGTCGGCGCCGTAGGACCAGTAGTGCTCGACGGCCGAGGCGAAGGTGCCGGCGGCGACGGCGGCGGCGACGTCGGGGTTGTCGGCGAGGTAGTCCTCGCCGTCCCAGAGCGCGTGCGGTGCGCGCCCCTCGGCGATGCCCCATTGCTGGAAGTGGTCCAGGGCGGTGGCGAAGGTGCCGGCGGCGACGGCGGCGGCGACGTCCGGGTTCTCGGCGAGATAGAAGCTCGCGTCGAAGGCGTTGCCGTCGGTGAACTGGCGCGCCGCCGAGAAGGTCTGCACCAGGGTGATGGCGCCATCGGCGGTGCTGACCAGCAGCTCGACATCGGCGCCGAGGGTATCGGTGCCGGTGGGGCCGAGCAGGGTGGCCGAGCCGTCGGCCGCGCGCGTCAGCGTCAGCTCGGCCATGGTGGCGGCGACCTCGGCGGTGTCGGCGCCAAAGCCGCCAGCAAGCTGGTCGTTGCCGCTGCCGCCGACGAGGATATCGGCGCCGAGTCCGCCGTCGAGCCGGTCGTCGCCGCCATCGCCGAAGAGGCGGTCGCGCCCGCCGGCCGAGCCGAGGGTGTCGTCGCCGCCACCGCCGCGGATGATGTCGTCGTCGGGGCCGAAGAAGAGCACCTGGGCGCTGCCGTCGCCCTGGACGATGTCGACGTCCGGGCCCGCGTCGCCGTCGTCGCCGCGGAAGCTGCCGGGCCCGCGCACCACCAGGGTGCCGGCGCCGGCGACGACGATCTCGACCGGCCCCAGGGGGGCGCCCGCGGCATCGTAGAGCGCGCTGGTGTCGACCACCACCAGGGTCGGGCGGGCGTCGCTGCCACTGCCGTCGCCGAGGTCGATGGTCAGGCGCAGCGGGGCATCCCCCGTGCCCCCCTCGCTCGGCCACACCGGGGTGACCTGCACCACCTCGACGCCGCCGCCGGCGGCGCGGGCCTCCAGCGAATCGATCAGCGCCGCACGTCCGGCCGCCTCCTCGGGGTCGGCTGCGGCGTCGTCGCCGCCGGTGAGGGTCTCGAGCGCGCTGCGCTCGGTGCTCACCCGGCTGGTGGCGATCAGCCCGAGCGACTCGGGCTTGCTCACCTTCACGCCCCCGACCGGGATGTCGACCTCCGGGCTGCTCGGGTCGACGTCGGTGCGCTCGCCCGGGGCGCTCGGGTCGCTGACCACCACCGCGACAGACTCGCCGGTGCGACTGTCGGTGGTGGTGCCGGTGGTCACCGGGGCGCCGTCGAGGGTGGTGTCGGTGAAGTCCGTGGTGGGGTTGAAGAT
>NZ_RHFJ01000059.1:0-18056 GCF_003718675.1 Marichromatium sp. AB32 | reverse complement strand
ATCTCGCCTCGACCTCGGCGGCGACGAGCGCGCGCTCGACGGCCTCGCGATCGCGCGCGGCGCGCGCCGCCGAGGCGCCGCCCCAGCCGCCGGACTGCCAGGGATGGCGCCCGAGCGCGACCAGATCGGCCACCGAGATCGGCCAGCGCACGCCGTCGTCCTGACCGAGATAGGCCAGACGCCGCGCCCGCTGGCGCGCCGGCAGCCGCGCCAGCGGCTCGCCGGCGAGCCGCACCTCGCCGCGATGGGGCAGCAGTTGGGCGATCGCCTTGACCAGGGTGCTCTTGCCCGAACCGTTGGGACCGACCACCCCGAGCAGCTCGCCGGCCTCGAGGGCGAGCGCGACCTCGCGCAACAGCGTCCGCGCGCCGATCCGGACCTCCAGCCCATCGACCGTCAGCAGGGTCATCCCGGCGCCCCGCGCGAGCGCAGCACCAGCGCCAGGAAGAAGGGCGCGCCGACCAGCGCGGTGACCACCCCGAGCATCAGCTCGCGCGGGGTGTCGAGCAGACGCAGCGCGATGTCGGCGACCAGCACCAGCAGCGCGCCGCCGAGTGCGCTCGGCACCAGCAAGGCGCCGGGACGGTGGTGTACCAGCCGACGCAGCAGATGCGGCACCACCAGACCGACGAAACCGATGGTGCCGCTCACCGCCACGGTCGAGCCCACCGCCAGCGCCGCGCCGAGCACGATCAGCCCGCGCAGCCGCGCCAGATCGACCCCCAGGCTCGCCGCCTCGGCCTCGCCGAGTGCGAGCACCTCCAGCGCCGGCGCGGTGGCTAGCAGCAGCATGAGCCCCAGCACCACGAAGGGCAGTGCCAGCAGCACGTCGTCGAAGCTGCGATCGCTGATCGAGCCGAGCAGCCAGAGCACGATGTCCTGCACGCTCGCCGGATTGGGCGCGAGGTTGAGCGCCAGCGAGGTCAGCGCCCCGGCGAGCGCCGAGAGCGCCACCCCGGCGAGGATCAGCGTCAGGTTGCTGGCGCCGCGCCGGGTGAGCAGATAGAGCGCCAGGGTGGCGAGCAGCGCGAACAGCATCGCCGCCCCCGGCAACAGCCACAGGCTGATGGCGGTGAGACCGAAATGCAGGGTGAGCACGGCGCCGAGTCCGGCGCTCGCCGAGATCCCCAGCAGCCCGGGTTCGGCCAGGGGATTGCGCAGCAACCCTTGCAACGCGGCACCGCTGGCCCCCAACGCGGCGCCGACCAGCCAGGCCAGCACCACCCGCGGCAGCCGGATCTGCTGCACGATCAGCCGTTGCTCGGTGCTGCCGGTACCGAGCAACCCGGCGAGCACCTCGCCCGGCGTGAGCGGCGCGGCACCGAGACCGAGCGAGAGCAGGCTGGCGAGCGCGAGCGCCACGAGCAGCGCGAGGTTCAGCGACCAGGGCGCGAACAACCGGCGCATCACCGCCCTCCCCCGACGCTCGACGGCGGCAGCGCCTCGACCGCGGCGACGATGGCCTCGGCCGCCGCGACCAGCTCCAGCCCGCCGCAGCCCCAGGCATCGCCCGGCACCCGCACCGCGGGGATGCGCGCGAGCTGGTCGCGAAACAGCGGGTGACGGGCGTAGGTCGAGGCGCTCGGCGGCTGGCGGCGATCGAAATAGCCGAGCAGGAAGAGATCCGGCGGATCGCTCACCAGCCGCTCCAGCGGGAAGCGGCCCCAGCCGCGATGGCCTGCCTCGGCGGCGAGGTTGACCAGCCCGAGATGGCGCATCAGTCCGTCGACATAGGTCCCGGCCCCGGCACTGCCGCCGCTCGGGCGCAGATAGAGCGCACGCCGACCGGCAAGCCGCCCGGCGAGCGCGCGCATCCGGCGGCGCGCCTCGGCGGCCAGCGCGGCCCCGGCCTCGGCACGCCCGATCGTGGCGGCGACCGCGCGCGCCGTCTCCAGGCTGTCGTCCCAGTCATGCGGATAGGGCAACTCGATCAACCGCACCCCGCGCTCGGCGAGCAGTCCGGCGTGGCGCCGCCCGCCCCAGCCGCTGTAGACCAGGGCGATGTCGGGCTTGAGATGGAGCAACTCCTCGACGCGCCCCCGATTCCCGGGATAACGCTCGGCGAGCGCCGCGCGCGGCGAGCCGGGCCGCTGGCTCTGTACCGAGACCGAGCGGATCTGTCGGGGATCGGCGACGGCCAGCAACAGCAGGTCGGCGCAGAGATTGGTGCTGGCCACGCTCGGCGCGGGCGCGGCGGCCAACGGCGGGTGCCAGCACAGCACGACCAGCGGCAGGCACCAGACCCAGATGTGGCGCATGCGAGAAGCGAACCTGGACATCGGCGGATCAGTCGATGGGGATACCGAGTCGGGAGAGATCGATCGCATGTCCGGCGCTGACCAGATAGCTCGCCGCGCAGCGCGGCCCCAGCCGTCGGGTCAGGGCGCCGAGCCGATCGCGAAACAGCCGACCCTGCGGGTGCGCCGGGATCACGCCCCAGCCGGTCTCCTCGGCGACCAGGATCACCGGCGCGCGGGTACGCCCGAGCTGCTCGAGCAGACGCTCGACCTCGATCGCCCATTCGGCCTCGGCGGCCTCCAGCCAGTTGGCCACCCAGGTGCCGAGCGAGTCGACCAGCAGACAGTGACCGGTGCGGTCGTGCTCGGCCAGCGCCGCGACCAGCGCGGTCGGCGCCTCGCAGGTCAGCCACTCGGGCGGGCGGCGCACGCGGTGCGCCTCGATGCGCGCGCACCACTCGGCGTCCTCGGGGTCGAGCGCGGCGGTGGCGACATAGACCACCGTCAACCCGGAGTCACGCGCCAGACGCTCGGCCCACTCGCTCTTGCCGCTGCGCGCCGGACCGGTCACCAGGATGGCGCCGGTACGCGGCTCGATGCGATGATCGGGACGCATCTCAGGCATCGTAGCCCAGCACCGGCGAGAGCCAACGCTCGGCCTCCGCGAGCGTCATGCCCTTGCGCACGGCATAGTCCTCGACCTGATCCTTCTGCACCCGGCCGATGCCGAAATAGCGCGACTCGGGGTGCGAGAAGTACCACCCCGAGACCGCCGCCGTCGGCCACATCGCATAGTTCTCGGTGAGGCTGAGATCGATGCGCCGCTCGGGTTCGAGCAGCTGCCACAGGGTGCCCTTCTCGGTGTGATCGGGGCAGGCGGCATAGCCCGGCGCCGGGCGGATACCGCGATAGTGCTCGGCGATCAGCGCATCGTTGTCGAGGGCCTCGTCGGCGGCATAGCCCCAGAAGCGGGTGCGCACCAACTGGTGCAGCCGCTCGGCGAAGGCCTCGGCGAGGCGGTCGGCGAGCGCCTTGAGCATGATCGCGCTGTAGTCGTCGTGATCGGCCTCGAAGCGTTCGAGATGCGCATCGATGCCGTGCCCGGTGGAGACCGCGAAGGCGCCGAGATAGTCGGCCCGGCCCGAGTCGTGCGGGGCCAGATAGTCGCTCAGACAGAGATTCGGCTGGGTGCCGTCCTGGGCGCGCAACATCTGCTGGCGCAGATGATGGAGCACCACCTGCGGCTCGGCGCGCGCCTCGTCGGCGTAGAGCGCGATGTCGTCCTCGCCCCAGGCGTTGGCGGGGAAGAAGCCGAACACGCAGCGCGCGCGCAACCAACGCTCGCGCACCAGTTGATCGAGGAAGGGCAGCGCCTCGGCATAGAGCTCGCTCGCCTCCTTGCCGACGATCTCGTCCTCGAGGATCGCCGGGAACTTGCCGGCCAGCTCCCAGGCCTTGAAGAAGGGCGTCCAGTCGATGCAGCCGACCAGGTCGTCGAGCGGATAGTCCTCGATCACCGCGATCACCCCGTCGCCGACGCGCTCCAGACGCAGGTCGAGCCCCTCGGGGGCGGTGAACGCGGGATCGAGCAGCGCCGGGCGCGGCGGCTGGTAGGCCGCCCAGTCGAATCCCGCCCGGTTGGCGCGCGCCGCATCGATCGGCATCGCCTTGCGCGCCGTGCGCTTGCCCTCGCGATCGGCGCGCACCTTGGCGTATTCCTCGCGGATGCCGGCGATATAGCCGGCGCGCTGCCCCTCGCTGAGCAGGTTGGAGGCGACACCGACCGCGCGCGAGGCATCGGGGACATAGATCACCGGGGCCTCGCGCTGGGGCGCGATCTTGATCGCGGTATGGAGCTTGGAGGTGGTCGCGCCGCCGATCAGCAGCGGCATGTTCATGCCCTGACGCTCCAGTTCCTTGGCCACGTGCACCATCTCGTCGAGCGAGGGGGTGATCAGCCCGGACAGCCCGATGATGTCGACCCGCTCCTCGCGGGCGCGCTGGAGGATGGTCTCGGCCGGGACCATGACGCCGATGTCGATCACCTCGTAATTGTTGCACTGCAGCACCACGCCGACGATGTTCTTGCCGATGTCGTGCACGTCGCCCTTGACGGTGGCCATCAGGATGCGACCGTTGTGCTGCTCCTCGGCGCCGGAGGCGGCGCGCTCGGCCTCGAGGAAGGGGAACAGATAGGCCACCGCCTTCTTCATCACCCGCGCCGACTTGACCACCTGCGGCAGGAACATCTTGCCGGCACCGAACAGGTCGCCGACATGGTTCATGCCCGCCATCAGCGGTCCCTCGATGACGTGCAGCGGACGCCCCAGGGCCTGACGCGCCGCCTCGGTGTCCTCGTCGATGTACTCGGTGATGCCCTTGACCAGGGCATGCTCCAGGCGCTTCTCCACCGGCCAGCTACGCCACTCCTGATCCTGCTGGCGCGACTCGCCGCCACCGCCGCCGGCCTGATACTCGGGGGCGATGTCGAGCAGCCGCTCGGTGCCGTCGGCGCGACGGTTGAGGATGACGTCTTCGACCGCCTCGCGCAGCGCCTCGGGCAGGTCGTCGTAGATGGCGAGCTGACCGGCGTTGACGATGCCCATGTCCATGCCGGCGCGGATGGCGTGATAGAGGAAGACGGCGTGGATCGCCTCGCGCACCGGGTTGTTGCCGCGGAAGGAGAAGGAGACGTTGGACACGCCCCCGGAGATCTTGGCGTGCGGCAGGGTGCGCTTGATCTCGGCCACCGCCTCGATGAAGTCGACGGCGTAGTTGTCGTGTTCCTCGATGCCGGTGGCGACGGCAAAGATGTTGGGGTCGAAGATGATGTCCTCGGGCGGGAAGCCGACCCGCTCGGTGAGCAGCCGATAGGCGCGGGTACAGATCTCGACCTTGCGCGCACGGGTATCGGCCTGGCCGACCTCGTCGAAGGCCATCACCACCACCGCCGCACCGTAGCGTCGACACAGCCGCGCCTGGTGGAGGAACTTCTCCTCGCCTTCCTTGAGCGAGATCGAGTTGACGATCGGCTTGCCCTGGACGCACTTCAGCCCGGTCTCGATCACCTCCCACTTGGAGGAGTCGACCATCACCGGCACCCGGGCGATCTCGGGCTCGGCGGCGACGAGGTTGAGGAAGCGACGCATCGCCGCAACCGCATCGAGCAGCCCCTCGTCCATGTTGACGTCGATCACCTGAGCGCCGTTCTCGACCTGCTCGAGCGCGACGCTGAGCGCGGTGTCGTAGTCCTCTTCCTTGATCAGCCGGCGAAAGCGCGCCGAGCCGGTGACGTTGGTGCGCTCGCCGACGTTGACGAACAGCCCCTCGGCGCCGATGTTGAGCGGTTCGAGCCCGGAGAGCCGACAGGCCGGGGCGATCTCGGGACACTGTCGCGGCGAGACCTCGGCGACCGCCGCGGCGATCGCGCGGATGTGATCCGGGGTGGTGCCGCAGCAGCCGCCGACGATGTTGAGAAAGCCGCTGCGCGCCCACTCCACGACCTGCCCGGCCATGGTCTCGGGGTCGAGGTCGTAGCCGCCGAGTTCGTTGGGCAGCCCGGCGTTGGGATGGGCCGAGACGTGGCAGTCGGCGATGCGCGACAGCTCCTCGACATAGGGACGCAGCTCGCTCGGACCGAGCGCGCAGTTGAGCCCGATCGAGAGCGGCTCGGCGTGACGCAGCGAGTTGTAGAAGGCCTCGGTGGTCTGGCCGGTGAGGGTGCGCCCGGACTGGTCGGTGATGGTGCCCGAGAGCATGATCGGGCGCTCCACCCCGTCCTCGTCGAACACCTGACGCACGGCGAACACCGCGGCCTTGGCGTTGAGGGTGTCGAAGATGGTCTCGATCAGGATCAGGTCGGCGCCGCCCTCGATCAACCCGCGGGTGGACTCGGCATAGGCCGCCACCAGGGTGTCGAAGTCGATGTTGCGCTTGCCCGGATCGTTGACGTCGGGCGAGATCGAGGCGGTGCGGTTGGTCGGGCCGAGCACGCCGGCGACGAAGCGCGGACGCTCCGGGGTCGAACAGGCATCGGCGGCGACGCGGGCCAGTCGCGCCGCCTCCACATTGATCTCGCGGGCGAGCGCCTCCATGCCGTAGTCGGCCATCGCCACCGAGGTGGCGTTGAAGGTGTTGGTCTCGATGATGTCGGCGCCGGCCTCGAGATAGTCGCGATGGATGCCGACGATGATCTCGGGCTGGGTGAGCACCAGCAGGTCGTTGTTACCCTTGAGGTCGCAGGACCAGTCGGCGAAGCGCTCGCCACGATAGTCGGCCTCGGTCAGACCATGACGCTGGATCATGGTGCCCATGGCGCCATCGAGGATCAGGATCGAGCGTTCGAGACGCTCACGGATGAGGGCATTGGAGTCAGTCATGGGTGCTCGCGGATGTTCAGTGGCAACGCGCGCCGGATCGTCGCGTGTCCCGGCGCTCACGGCAGACGCACCGAACCCGTACACGACGCCGCGCAGACGTCCGCTCTGTGGCTGTCCATCCCGGACCTGCGGACCGCTCCATCCGCATCCGGGATGAAGGCCCATTCGGCGCGGAGACCGTCGAGAGGAGACCGGCGCGCCGCACGCGAGGTGTTCGGCACCGGGCTAGTCAGTGAAGACCCTGGGGGTCCGGGACACTCGTAGACAAGTTTCGGACGATAACAGAAAACGGGATCGAGTTCCGCATCCAAGGGCCAAGCGCCGTCATCGCCCCGCGTTGGAGTCACTCCAGCCGAAAAGACCCGCCCCTGCTCACCCGCCGTACGGTTGACGGTGACCGTTGGGATGGCGTGCCCGCACGTTGTCGAACACATCTGCGTCGCCTTCGGCGAGCAGCGTCAGATGATGTGCATCGATGAAGGATTTCCCCATCTCGCCGCAACCGAAGGGGGCCGACTGGACGCAATCATCGCAGACTCCAATAACCCACCGCTTGGCTGTTCGGACAGCATCGGGACAGGCCGATAGCGCGCGGTCAATATCGAGACCTGCGTGTGTTCCGGCCGCGCATCATCGGCACACTGTCGATCAACCTTCATCCTGGCGCTGATCTACTCTGCCATCGAGCTGGCGCAACAACGCCTCGGCCTGCCCGCGCTCGGCGAAGTCCTCGGTCCCTCGCAGCAGCGACTGGAGCAACACCCGTGCCTTGGCGTCCTCGCCAGCGGCGTGGAGGATGCGCGCCTTGTGGAACTGCATGGTGACATTGCCCGGCGCGACGGCGAGCGCCTGGTCGATCAGGGCGCCTGCCTCCTCGATCTCACCGGCGCCGAGCAGCACCATCGCCAGGGTATCGGTGATGCTGGGCACGGACGGGGCGAGACCGTGGGCGCGCCGGGCGAGATCGATCGCACGCGCCGGATCGCGCTCACGCAGCAGCCAGGCGAGATTGTTGAGCGCGATCAGGTTCTCGGGCTGGGTCTCGAGCACCTGCTCGAACTGCTCGGTCGCCGCATCGGGCTGGTCGAGCTGATCGAGATAGAGCTGGGCGAGCGCGAAGCGGGTCTCGATATCCTCCGGGTTGCCGTCGAGCCATTGGGTCATCTCGGCTGCGGCGGTCTCGGGCTCGCCTGCGGCCAGCTGCGCCTGGGTCAGGCGTCGCAGATTGAGCCCCGAGGGCGCCTCCTCGAGCAGCGCACGAAAGCGCGACTGGGCCTCCTCGACCTCGCCCTGACGCAGCGCCAGACGACCCTCGAGGGCGAGCACATCGGGGTGCTCGGCACCGACGACCTCACGCAATGCGGCGATGCGCGCGACGGCCTCGTCGACCTCGCCCTGGACGATCGCGTACTGCGCCAGACCACTGAGCGCCGGCACCGACTCGGGGTCGAGCGCGAGCGCCGACTCGAACGCCCGCGCCATCCGTTGCGGGCGCTCCAGCCCGGCCTCGGCGAAGGCGAGCGCGACGAAGGACTTGGCCGTCGGCACCAGCTCGGTGAGACGCAGCAGGGTGTCGCGCGCGGCCTGATAGCGCTTGAGCGCAAGCTCGGCCTCGCCGCTCAGTGCGAGCAGGTTGAGGTCCTCGGGGTGATCCGCGCGCACCGGTTCGAGCACCGCGAGCACGCGGGCCGGATCACCGGCGCGCAGATGGAAGGCGGCGAGATAGAGCCGCGGCTGCAGCGCGCTCTGATTGAGCGCCACTGCGGCCTCGAGATAGGCCTCGGTGGCCACGCGATCGTCACGCTGCAGCGCCACCTGCGCCAGCCCGACCAGCGGCGCGATCGCCTCGGGGTGGGCCTGGTGCGCGGCCTCGTAGAGCCTCTGCGCCGCAGCCGGATCACCGGCCTCGAGCGCCAGCTCGGCCAGGCCGCTGCTCGCCGCGACATTGGCCGGATCGAGTTCGAGCGCGCGCCGCCAAGCGGTCCTCGCCTCGTCGTCACGCTCCATGCGTCGCAGCACCTGACCGACCAGCACATGACCTCGCGCCGCCTCGGGGCGACGCGCGCGCAGCGCTTCGGCCGCTTCCAGCGCAGCGTCGGGGTCGCCGGCGCGCAGCTGACCGAGCACCAGCTGCTCTGCGGCCCCCCACAGCGCACCGCCCGGCACGGGCGCAACATCGGCACTCTCGAGCAGGCGCTCGAAGGCCGCCGCCGCAGCGGCGCGATTGCCTTGCAGCTGCGCCAACCGGCCGGCGATCAGCAGCACCTCGGGGTGATCGTCGCCGAGACGCGACGCCAGGACCCGCAGCCAGCGCTGGGCCGTCTCCTGATCACGCTCGGCGAGCGCCAGCCGCGCCAACCCACGCAGCGCGGGGACGAAGCCCTCGTCGATCCGCTGCGCCCGCTCCAGCGCCTCGCCGGCGGCCTCGAGATCACCGAGACCGAGACGCGCCGAGGCCAGCGAGACCAGCACCCTGGGATCCTGCGGGGTCAGGCGGGCGAGTCGTGCGAGCGTCGAGGCAGCATCGCCATAGCGCTGCAACGCCAGCTCGGCATCGGCCACCAGGCCGAGCAGCAGGGCATTGTCCGGGAAGGCATCCAACGCCTCGGTGGCGGTACGCAGCGCCTGCTCGGGGGCATCGGTGCGCAGCTGATAGGCGGCGCGATAGAGCTGCGGCTCGAGTGCCTCGGGATCGGCCGCGCGGGCGCGGCGCAGATAATCGTCGGCGCCGCTCAGGTCGTCCTGCGAGACGGCGATCCTGGCCAACGCGATCAGCAACGGCACGCTGCCGGGGTGATGCTCGAGCCCGCGTTCGAGTTCGGCGCGCGCACCATCCATGTCACCGCTGCCGAGACGGATCACCGCCAATCCGCTGAGCGCGGCGAGACTGCCGGGATCGCGCTCCAACGCGGCGTTGAACACCTCGGCAGCGGCCTCGGGCTCCTGGCGGCGCAGATGCACCGCACCGAGCAGCGCCAGCGCACGCACCGAATCGGGTGCCCGGTCACGATAGGCGCGCGCGGCCTCGAGTGCACTGTCGAGGTCGCCGCTGCGCAGCTGCCCGATGATCAGTTGCTCGCTCGCGCCCTCGAAGTCCGGCGCCTGTTCGAGTGCGTCCTGCAGCGCGCGCACGCCCTCCTCGGCATCGCCCTGATCGAGCAGCGCCGCACCGAGGCGTGCGCTGACGGTCGCCGACTCGGGAATCTCGGCCTTGACCCGGCGCAGATAGCCGATGCCCTCGTCGCGCTTGCCCTGACGCATCAGCGCCGAGGCCAGCAGATCCATGGTGGGCAGATCGTCGGGGGCCTGTTCGAGGATGCGCCGCGCCTGCCCCTCGGCCTCGGCGACATCGCCGGCCTGGAGCAGCGCAGTCGCCAGCAGGCGGCGTGCGGCAAGGTCATCGGGACGTTCGGAGACGGCGCGCTGGAGATGGATCAGCGCCAGCTCGGGCTCGCCCAGGGCGAGTCGGGTGGCGCCGGCGAGATAGAGCGCGGGGCCGAATTCGGGGCTGTCACCGAGGGCGGCATCGAGCGACTCGATCGCCGCGGAAAAGTCCTGCCGGCTGTAGTGCAGCATGCCCTGGGCATAGTCGACCAGGACGCTGTCCTTGATCACCCGGCGCAGGCGATCGATATCCTGCTGCGCCTCGTCGAACTTGCCGGCCTGGATGCGCACATAGGTCCGGCCGAGTTGCGCCCTGACCTGCTCGGTGGGCGACTTCATCGCCTTGCCATAAGCCGCCTCGGCGCCGGCAAGGTCGTCTTCAGTCCGCGCGATATCGGCCAGCAGCGCCCATGCGCCGCCGACAACCGCCTGATCGTCGGCCGCGACCGCCCGCTCGGCCAAGGCGCGGGCATCGGCCATCCTGGCGGAATTGAAATGGACTTTGGCCATCGCCAACTGTGCACGAAACGACGTATCATCGGCTTGCAGCGCAGCCACTGCCTCACGCTCGGCGCGCTCGCCGTCACCCTCTCGCAAGGCGGCTTCCGACTTGATGGCCAAGATTTCAGCACGCAGCGCATCGCTGGCTTGCTCAGGGACGGAAAGCGCATCGAGGCGCGCCAGCTCGCCCTGGATCAGCCAGGCCCGCGCCAGCCAGGGCTGCAGCGCCAACGGCTCGGCACCGAGGCGCTGCGCGCGCTCGAACTCCTGCTCGGCGGCGACCGCGTCCCCCAGCCTCAGGAAGGCGCGCCCCAGCAACACCCGCGCCTCGGCGTTCTGCGGCTCGGCCTGCAACAGGTTCTTGAAGGCGATGACGGCGGCGCGCCACTCACCCTCGGCGAGCGCACTCTGGCCTTCGCTCATCAGCTCGCCGGGATCGCCGGTCGAGCGCCCGGCCTCGCAGCCGCTCCCCAACGGGGCCAGAACCACGGCAACCAGCCACCACTTGCGCAACACCGTCAAGCTCGTCATCGTTCTCCCCTCAACGACCGATTCAATGGATGGACAGCAGCCGTCCGCCCCGTCGTCCGTCCTTGCCGAGTGCGCGGACGGACGCAAGAACACGCGATGGATACCCCGCAAGGCCCGAGCGATCATGCCGGATCGTGGACGCAAACTCAACGCGCCCCCGTCTCCGCTGAGCAACGGCCACGACGACGGCCATCGCCGCACAGCTTCGGCCTTCCGGCAACACCCGGATGCCAGGCGACGCGGTGAACCGTGGCGACCCCGGGTGATGGGAATGAACTCAGACGCCGCGCATTGCCAACACCGTGTGCATGTAACCTACTGCGCGCGCCCTGAGTCACCATATCCGAGATCGTCATGCCCTTACACAGATTCGACTTCGAGACCGCGTTCAGCCGCAACATCGGCTGGCTGACCCGACAGGAACAGCAGGACCTGCGCCAGCGGCGCGTAGCCATCGCCGGACTCGGCGGCGTCGGCGGCAGTCACCTGATGACCCTCACCCGGCTCGGGCTGGGCGCCTTCAGCATCTCCGACTTCGACACCTTCGGTCTGGTCAACTTCAATCGTCAGGCCGGCGCCTCGCTGCGCTCGATCGACCGCCCCAAGATCGAGGTGGTCTCGGAGATGGCGCGCGACGTCAACCCTGAACTGGAGATCCGGGCCTTCCCCGACGGGATCAAGGCCGCCAACGTCGACGCCTTTCTCGAGGACGTCGACATCTATGTCGACGGGCTCGACTACTTCGCCGTCGAGGCGCGCCGGCTGGTATTCGCCGCCTGCGCGCGCAAATCGATCCCGGCGGTCACCGCCGCGCCGCTCGGCATGGGCGCTGCGGTGCTGGTGTTCGTGCCGGGCGGGATGGGCTTCGAGGACTACTTCCAGCTCGAGGGCAGGAGCGAGGACGAGCAGCTGATCCGCTTCCTCCTCGGGCTGTCGCCGGCGATGCTCCAGCGCAGCTATCTGGTCGCACCCGAGGCGGTCGACTTCGACCAACACCTCGGCCCCTCGACGCCGATGGCCTGCGAGCTCTGCGCCGGGATCGCCGCGACCCAGGTCCTCAAGCTGCTCACCGGGCGTGGCCGGGTGATCGCCGCACCGCGGGCATTGCACTTCGACGCCTATCGCAACAAGCTCAGCGTCACCTGGCGTCCCGGCGGCAATCGCAACCCGCTGCAGCGCATCGGTCTGGCAATCGCCAGACACCAGCTCAAGCGCATGCGCGAGACGAGCTGAGCGCCGGACAATCACCCTCGACCAAGGACAAGGACCCTGGCATGACAGTCCCACGCCTCCCCGGGGCGCTCGCACTCGCGCTGCTGCTGTTGCTCGGCGCGCTCTCGGGCGCCCTGTTACCCAGACTCCATCTCGACAACGCCCCCGAGGCCTACTTCCCGGGTGACGCCCCGGCGGTACGCTTCGAGTCGGCGCTGCGCGCGGACTTCCCCCCGGATCAGGTGCTGATCGCCCTGTTCGAGGGCGAGGACCTGTTCAGCGACGCCTTCCTCCAGCCCTTCTTCGGGCTGATCGAGGACATCGAGCGCAACCCCAGGGTCGAGCGGGTGCTGGCGGTGGCCGGTGTCGACCACATCAGCGGCACCGCCGAGGGCTTCGTCGTCGAGCCACTGCTCGATGCCGAGATCGCCGCCGCACTCACCCCCGCCGAGCGCCGCCAACGGGTGCTCGACGATCGCCTCGCCGCCTCCTACCTGGTCGCCGACGACGGCCGGGCCATGGCGCTGATCGTGCGCCCGCTCGAACTCAGCGACAGCCTGCAGCGCCTCGCGCTCGAACAGGACACCCGCGCGGCCATCGCCGCGGCCGGACTGGAGGGACGGCTGACGGCCATCGCCGGACAGGTGGCGCTCGACGTCGCGCAGCTGCGCGCGATGATCCACGACACCCTGATCTTCGTACCGGCAACCATGGGGTTCGGCCTGCTGATCATCTGGCTGATGTTCAGGCGGGTGCTGGCGGTGGCGGTCAGCGCCCTGGTGATCGCGGTGGTGGTCAACCTCACCGTCGCCCTGCTGGTGCTCGCCGGCAAGCCCTACACCCTGGTCTCGGCCCTCCTGCCGCCGCTGATGTCGGCGCTGACCATCGCCTCGCTGATCCATTGGCTCAACGCCCTGGCCCAGGCATCGCGTCACGGACTCTCCGGGCAGGCGCGCATCGACTGGGCGCGACGCCGGGTCGCCCGCCCCACCCTGTTCACCGCCTTGACCACCGCCGCCGGGCTGGCCTCGCTCGGTTTCAGCCCGATCCAGCCGATCGCCGCCTTCGGGCTGGTCGCAGCAGCGGGGATGCTCGCACAGTGCGCGATCGTGATCGGGTTGGTGCCGCCGATCTTCGCGCGCTGGGACCGTGGCGAGTGGCAAACCCGCCGGACACTGCGACCGCTCGACCACGCGGTCGGACGGCTGCGCCATCTCGGCATGCGTCACGCCGGTTGGGTACTCGCCGTCACCGCCCTGGTACTGGCGTTGGGGGTACCGCAGATCTGGCGCATCCATACCGAGACCGACATGCTGCGCTTCTTCACCCCGGCGCACCCCATCACCCAGGCCAACACCCGCATCCAGGAGCGCCTGATCGGCACCACCACCCTGGAGCTGGTGTTCGACGCCGGCGCGCGCGACGCGCTCAAGCGCCCCGAGCGCCTGGCGCTGATCGACACCGTGCAGGGATGGCTCGAGGACCAGCCCGAGGTCGGCCATACCCTGTCGATGGTCGACCTGATCGAGGAGATGCACTGGGGCTTCCACGACGAACGGGCCGACTACCGCACCCTGCCCCGCGATCCCCGGCTGATCGCCCAGTATCTCTTCATCTACGACGGCACCGACCTCTACGAGCTGGTCGATCGCGAGTTCGCGCGCACCCGGCTGACGCTCAATCTCGACATCCGTGGCGCGCGCGCGATCAACGCCTTCATCGCGCGGGTCGAGACGCGGCTCGCGGAACTCGACCTCCAGGGCATGGAGGTGCAGGTGGCCGGGTTCGGCAGGCTGTTCGCCGATCAGGAGCGGCTGCTCATCGACGGCCAGATCCGCGGACTGGCCGCCGCCGTGGTGCTGATCTCGCTGTTCATGCTGGCGATGTGGCGCCGCCCCGGCGACGCCGCACTGTGCATGGTGCCGAACATCGCGCCGATCCTGCTGATCTTCATCGCCATGGGGGTGCTCGGGATCTGGCTCGATATGGCCACCGCGATGATCGCCAGCGTTACCGCCGGCATCGCCATCGACGACACCATCCATCTCTTCCACGCCTACCGTCGCAACCTCGCCGCCCACGGCTCGCGGGTCTGGGCGCTGGCCCGCGCCTATCAGCACAGCGGTCGTGCGGTGGTCGCCACCACGCTGATCCTGTGCGGCCAGTTCCTGCTGCTCGGCAGCTCGGCGTTCGTGCCGACGCGCGAGTTCGGCCTGCTCACCGCCGTCGGCCTGCTCACCGCGCTGATCTTCGATCTGCTGCTCTTCCCGGCGTTGCTGATGGCCGTCGGACGAGCGCGCGCGCGGCGCGGGCGAGCGGACTGGACAGGTCGGTGAAATCGCACCAGACTTTGGCGCAATGTCAGTGGGGCGCGAACCGGATGCGCGAGCACCGCCAACGCGCCCCACTGAACTCCCCAAGCGCCGCGCCGGGCCTTGCGGACCGCCGCGCCACCGAGCCTGAAGCGAGGAAGCCCATGTCGAGTCCATCGCCCCGCCCCCAGCGGACGTCACGACGGCTCACGCCGCCACGAACGCATCACTGGACAACGGCGCTCGCGCTGCTGCTCGCCTGCGCCCTGCTCACCCCGGTGCACGCCGATCCCAAGGGGGAGCGCCTCGCCCAGCAGGTCTACGACCGCCCCGACGGGCGCGACCTCACCACCCGCGGCACCATGGTGCTGCAGGAGCGCGGCCACGCCCCGCGCACCCGCGAGATGTTCATCTACCGTCGCGACCAGGGGGGCGGCGAGGTCTCCACCCTGATCCGCTTCACCGCGCCGGGCGACATCGCCGACACCGGGCTGCTGACCATCGACCATGCCGCCGGCGAGAGCGACCAGTGGGTCTATCTGCCCGCGCTCGGCAAGCCCAGGCGCATCCCCGCCGCCCGCCAGGGCGGGCGCTTCGTCGGCTCGGACCTGTTCTACGAGGACCTGCGCGATCGCCGCGTCGCCCTCGACGAACACCGCTGGCTGCGCCAGGAGACCTACGAGGGGGTGCGCACCGAGGTGCTCGAGAGCACCCCGGTCGATCCGGGCAACTCGGTCTACGGCAAGCGGCTGAGCTGGATCCACCCCGAGGCGCTGGTGGCGCTGCGTATCGACTTCTTCCGTCCCGGCCAGAACCAGCCCTTCAAGCGCTTCACCGCCCGCCGACTCGAGCGCATCCAGGGCTACTGGACGGTGACCGACAGCCTCATGACCGATCTCGACAGCGGCCACCAGACGCGGATGACCAGCACCCTCACCCGCTATGACAGCGGACTCGACCCGGTGCTGTTCTCGCGCCGCGCGCTCGAGGACCCGGTATTCGAGTCCAGGTTCCGGCCATGAGCGCACGCGCCCTCGCACCGCTGCTGCTCGCGCTCGCCGCAGCCCCCATCCAGGCGCAGGAGGTGCTGATCATCGGCACGCCCGAGACGCCGGCAGCGGTGCTGCCCGAGCCGACGGCGCCGATCGAGCGACACACGTTGGAACTCGGCATCGACCGACTGTGGACCGAGTTCGGCGCCCTCACCGAGGGCGAGGCGCGCGCGGCCACCAGCGCCCACTTCACCGGGGTGGTCGCCGCCGCGTGGCGCCCGGCGCCGGCCTGGGAGCTGCGCGCGGCACTACGCCTCGATGGCGACGCCCAGTCCGGCGCCGACCGCTTGCGCGCGCTCGCGCTCGACTACGACGAGAGCTATCTGCGCTACCGCAACCCGCAGCGACGCGTCACCCTCGGCGCCCAGACCGTGCTCTGGGGGCGGGTCGACGAGATCCCGCCGACCGACCGGCTCTCGGTGCAGGACATCAGCCGCTTTGCCATCGACGAACTCGACGACCGCCGCCGCGCCGTGCCGCTGCTGCGCTGGGAGGAGTTCGGCACCGATCACAAACTCGACCTGGTGGTGATCCCGGCATTCCGTCCCGCCGAGCTGCCCGACGACGACAGCGTCTGGTACCCGGTCGACCGTGACCAGGGGCGGCTGCTGGGGATCCGCTCCGATCCACTGCTCGCGGCCCTGGTGCGCGGCGCCAGCACGGGCGACGATCGCCCCGGCGGCGCCGGCGCCGGTCTGCGTTTCAGCCACAGCCTCAGCGGTCTCGACTACGCACTCACCGTGCAGCACACCCGTCACTCACTGCCCTACTACGAACTCGACCCGGCGGTGCGGCGTGCGCTGCTCGACGGCGCCGATGTCGCCAGCGCGCTCGCCGCCGGCGGCGAGCGCCCGACCTTCCTCGGGCGTCACCCCTACACCACCATCCTCGGCGGAGACCTCGGGGTGGTGGTCGGCGGCGCCACGCTGCGGCTCGAGGCCGCCTGGCTCAGCGATGTCCCGGTGACCACCCGCGACCTGCGTCTCGACACCGTCGCCGGGCTCGACTGGGTGGCCGGCATCGAGTTCTATCCGGGCGACGCCGACACCCGCATCAACCTGCAGCTGGCCGGGCGGCACCTGCTCGACGCGCCGCCGGTGATCGACTGGGTCGACACCCTGAGCCTCAACGGCCAGCTCGAGAGCGAGTGGGGCCAGGGTCGCTGGCGCGGTCGGCTGCGTTTCGCCGCCGGACTCAACCGCCACGACCTCTATCTCAACCCCGAGATCGCCTATATCGCCCGCGAGCCCCACGAGTTCTATCTCGGGGCGCACTACTTCGACGGCGAGGACGGCACCTTCGGCGACTTCTATGCCGACGACACCCTCATCGCCACCGGCTGGCGGGTGCGTTACTGACCCACGAAACGCCCTGCACAGGAGTGTCGGCAGACTTTACAACCCGCCCCTCACATGCCTGCATAAATCCAAGAAAAATTCTCAAGTAATTGAAAAATAATAACAAAAAAACCTGGCCCAACATCTGCATACAACTCCAGCGAGGGCCGCGTGACTCCGGCAAAGGAAGCTGCCGACGACGCCCCGACAGCGCGCATACAGCTCAACCTCGCAGGAGTGAAACCATGAAGACCTTGACGATCTCGCTGGCCGCAGCGACCGCACTGACCGCCAATGTCGCCAGCGCCGGCCTGATGTATCTCAATCTCCCGGACAACAGCTACGACGCCACCCGCTTCATCGGCGCGCCGGACGCGAACACCATGACCGGGACCTTCAGCGAGTTCGGCTACAGCCAGCTGCTCGCGACCTCGATCTACGACTTCACCGACGGCTCGGTGGCCGGGTCCTTCTTCGACACCAACGACCCCACCACGCTCGCCAGCTACGGCATCCCGACCTCCGGGACCGCGCTCGACGGCGTCTCCACCGTCGATCTGGTCATGCCGAACTGCCCGCTCGGCCAGTGCGACATCGACGCCCTGAGCCCGCTGGTACCGCCGCTCGCGACCGACAACGAAGGCTTCCTGCAGACCTGGGACCTGCAGGTCGAGTACACCTTCTACGGTGACCTCGGCGCCGGCGGTCCGACCTATACCAGCGGCACCTTCGACGTCTATTTCAACGACCTCAACGACGACACCAATGACCGTCTGGTGCTGACCGGCGAACTCACCGGTTCGCTGCTTTCCCCAGCCAACCTGTACCTGTACTTCGACATCACCTTCGTCGTGGATAACTTCCTGTTCATCCAGGACGACAACGGCGTCTTCGTCGATGCCTTCGACAAGCTTGCCGCCGGCGGCACCCCGACGCTGGAACTCGACACCAACGTCGATCCGCCGATCCCGACGCCCGACCAGCTGCTGCTCGTCGCCGGCCCCAGCGGTCCGGCCGCCGTCCGCCAGCAACCTCTCGACGGCTCGGTCACCGGCAGCATCCCCGAGCCGGCCACCCTCGGCCTGCTCGGCGCCGGTCTGCTCGGCATCGG
>NZ_RHFJ01000058.1:0-18442 GCF_003718675.1 Marichromatium sp. AB32 | reverse complement strand
GTGGTTGAGCCTCAGATATAGGGATCGTGCGCGGCGGCTTCATCCGCCGCGCCGTCCGACGGTTCGAGCAGCACCAGGGCGCGCTCGTCGCGCGGCGCCGTCGAGGCCGAGGGCGAGCTCAGTCCCGAGCAGGACCGCGCGGGCCGTCCCCGCCCTTCGCGAAGCATTGCACGAGCGCCTCCAGCGCCTGCTCGGCGCAGCCGCGCAGCCGCGCGATCAACGGCGCCAGACGGTCGCGGTCGGCGGCGCGGGCGGCCTGCTCGCAGTCGAAGGCGAGCGCCTGCAGCGCGCGCGCGCCGAAGGTGCCGGAGGCGCCCTTGAGGGTGTGGGCCTCGTGTTCGAGCTGGGCGATCTCGCCGGCCTCCCAGGCCTGTTCGATGCACGCCACCCGTCGCCGGGTCTCGATCTCGAAGGTCTGCAGCATGCCGACGAGGAAGTCCTCGCCCATCTCCTCGGCGAGTTCGTCGATCACCCCGAGATCGAGCACCCCGACCGCCTGCGCCGGCGCCGCGCGCTCCCCGGCCGATGCGCCGACCGGCGCATCCTCGGGGCGCGCGCCACCGAGCCAGCGCGCGAGGGCGGCGAACAGCTCGGCGCGCACCACCGGCTTGCTCAGATAGTCGTCCATGCCGGCGGCCAGACAGCGCTCGCGATCCTCGCTGAAGGCGTTGGCGGTCATCGCCACGATCGGCACGCGGGCGCGCTCGCCGGGCAGCGCGCGGATCGCCCGGGTCGCCTCCAGCCCGTCCATCCCCGGCATCGAGACGTCCATCAGCACCAGCGCATAGGGGCGCGCGCGCAGCGCGGCGAGCGCCTGATGACCGTCGGCGGCGGTCTCGACCCGGTAGCCGGCGCGCTCGAGGATCGCCAGCGCCACCAGACGGTTGGCCTCGCTGTCCTCGACCAGCAGGATCGGGCCGGTGGCGGCCGTTGCCGTCGGCGTCGGCGCCGCCGGCTCGGGGCAGGGCGAGTCGGGCGCGGGGAAGAGTTCGGGGGCGCCGAGCGCCATGCCGAGCTGCCAACACAGTGCGCGCGGCATCAACGGCAGGGTGGCGGCCTCGGGCGTCGGCGCGCTCGTCCGGTCGCGATGGATCGGGATCTCGCGCGCCGCCCTCCCCGCGCCCGGCGGGGCCACCAGCCACAGCCGCGCGGGCACGGCGGCGGCCTCGGCGAACCAGCGCTCCTCGCCGACGATCACCGTCTCCAGGCCGAGCAGCCGGAGCTGGCGCGCCAGCCCCTCGGCGAGCGGCGCGCTGGCGGCCCACACCTGCACCCGCCAGCCCGCGGCCCGGCGCGCCAGACGCGCCCGCCGATCGTCGGCCGGGGCGCGCGCGCGCAGCGGGAGGCGCACCCAGAAGCGGGAGCCGACGCCGGGCTCGCTCGCGCAGCCGATCTCGCCGCCCATGATCCGCGCCAGCCCGCGACAGATCGCCAGCCCCAGCCCGGTGCCGCCAAAGCGTCGGCGGCGCGAGTCGTCGACCTGGACGAACTCGTTGAACAGCTCCGACAGACGCTCGCGGGCGATGCCGATACCGGTGTCGCGCACCTCGATCGAGAGTCGCTGCTCGGCGCCCTCGCCCACCACCCCGGCGCACAGCTCGATGGCGCCGTGCTCGGTGAACTTGAGCGCGTTGCCGAGCAGGTTGAGCAGGATCTGGCGCAACTGGCCGGGGTCGAGTTCGACCCGCACCGGCAGTTGCGGGTCGAGGGTCAGCAGCAGCTCCACGCCCTTGGCGAAGGCGCGCGCGGCGAACAGCCCGAGCACCCCTTCGAGCAGGGGTTCGAGGGCGCAGGGCTCGGGCCGGGTCTCCATCCGTCCGGCCTCGATCTTGGAGAAGTCGAGGATGCTGTCGACCACCGACAGCAGGCTGTGCCCGGCCTCGCCGGCCACCCGCGCATGGGCCGCCTGCTCGGGGTCGAGACCGCTCTCGAGCAGCAGCTCGTTCATGTTGAGGATGGCGTTGAGCGGGGTGCGGATCTCGTGGCTCATGGTGGCGAGAAAGCGCGACTTGGCCTCGCTGGCCTGTTCGGCGCGGGCGCGCTCCTCGATCAGCGCCGCCTCGGTGCGCTTGCGCTCGCTGATGTCGATGAAGTTGGCGACATAGTTGGTCACCCGGCCGTCCGGGTCGCGCACCGTGGTGATGCTCAGCCACTCGGGGAAGATCTCGCCGTTGCGGCGGCGGTTCTCGATCTCGCCCTCCCAGTGACCGTCGCGCTGCAACCGCGCCCACATCTCCCGGTAGAAGCGCTGCGACTGGCGCCCGGACTTGAGCAGTCGCGGCGTCTCGCCGATGGCCTCGTGCGGGGCATAGCCGGTGATCGCGGTGAAGGCGCGGTTGACGCGCAGGATGCGACTCTCGGCGTCGGTGATGAAGATCGCCTCCTGGGCCTCGAAGGCCTGGGCGGCGAGACGCAGCTCCTCCTCGGCGCGGCGCCGCGCGCTGATGTCGCGGATGAAGGCGGTGAAATAGACCGTCTCATCGGCCTCGACCTCGGTGATGGCGATCTCGATCGGGAACTCGTGACCGTCGCGGTGCAGCGCCTCCATCTCCAGACGCTGGCCGACCACCCGCCCCTTGCCCTCGGCGCGAAACCGCGCCATGCCGCGACGGTGGGCGGCGCGATAGCGCTCGGGGACGATCAACTGTTCGAGCAACTGGCCACCGACGTCCTCGCGCAGATAGCCGAAGATCTGCTCGGCCGAGGCGTTGAAGTCGACCACCCGGCCATCGAGGTCGATGGTGACGATGGCGTCGAGCGCGGCGTCGAGCAGCGCGCTCTTCTGCGCCTCGCTGCGACGGATGCGCTCGGCGAGCTGACGGGCGGCGGCGAGCGCCTCGTTGAGATCGGCATAGCTGTCGGCCAGGCGCGCCGACATCAGGTTGAAGGCGCGGATCGCCTCGCCGATCTCGTCGTTGCCGTGCTGGGGGATGCGCACCCCCGGACCCTCGCGGGCGATGCGGTTGGAGGCATCGCGCAGGCGCAGCAGCTGACGGCTGAGATAGGTGCCGAGCAGCAGCGAGAACAGCGCCACCAGCGCCATCTCGAGCAGCGCGATCCCGATCGCCCCGGAGCGTGCCGAGCTGAGCAGCGCGAGGAAGGGCTCGACCGAGACGCCCAGCTCGACACGACCGAAATAGGCCCCGCCGGCATGGATCTCGGCGCGGGTGTCGAACACCCCGTCGGCGGCGTGCGAGGGGTCCTGGTCGGCGACGAAGCGGCGCGCCAGCGCGCGCGCCGCACCGGCCTCGGCGAGGATCAGGCCATCGCGGTCGCGCACCCGCGCATAGACGATGTCGGCGTTGGTCAGCACCTCGTCGAGCAGGCTCTCGAGCCGGGCCAGATCGGTGGCCAGCACCGCGTCGGTGGCATTGGTCGCCACCAGGCTGGCGGCGGTGGTCGCGCGCTGGACCAGCTGCGCCTCGTTCGACTCGCGCAGCCAGCTCAGCGCGCTGAACACCAGCAGCGCCAGCAGCGCCGCCTCGATCAGCGCGATGCCGAGGATGGTCTTGAGACGGAAGCTCACGGGGCCTCGGCGCGCAGGTCGTCGAGCAGGTCGATACCGAGGGCGCGCACGTCGTCCCAGTCACCGTCCTCGGCGGCCACCAGCCGGGGCATCCCCAGCGTCTCGATCAGCGCCCGCCCCTCGGCGTCGGCGGCGAGCCCGAGCATCGCCTCGCGCACCCGCGCGACCACCTCGGGTGCGACCCGCGGATGGCTGGCGAAGGCGTGGCGGGTATAGCCCTGGGTGGTCATCAGCACGCGCAGCTCGGCGCGGCGCGGCGGGTCGAGCGCCTCGAGCGTGCGTACCACCCCGCCGCCGGCGGGATAGAGCCCGACGCTCACGGTACGGTAGACCGAATCGTGCGAGGCGACATAGCGCGGGGTGAAGGCGATGCCGCGCTGGGCCAGCTCGGCGCGGATCAGCACGCTGGCGGCAAAGGCCGCCGGGGCCGGGAAGGCCAGGGTCGCGCCCTGCAGCGACCCGACCTCGCGCAGCGGGCTGTCGGCGCGTACCACCAGCACCCCGCGCAGCCGTCCCTCGGCGCGGGCGAGTGCGCGATAGCCGGGGTCGCGGGCGAAGACCGTGTAGTGATAGGGGTTCATGTAGGCGAGATCGTACTCGCCCTGCGCCAGACGGCGCTCGAAGGTGGGGATGTCGGCGGCGGTCTCGAAGCGCAGCGCCACCCCGGCGCGCGCGCCGAGCGCCTCGAGCAGCGGCACCCAGGCGCGCGCCAGGGTGCTTGCCGATTGCTGCGGCACGATGCCGAAGCTCAGCTCCGTGGCCGATGCGGCCAGCGGCGCCACGAGCAGGGTCAGCAACAGCAGCGCCGCGCGGCCACGGCGCCGGGTGCGCTCAGAAGCGGTAACCGAAGAGTTCGATGTCGCGCCGGAAGCGGCGCGCGATCCAGTCGCGGCTGTGTGTGTCATAGAACTCCCGATAGTCGAGCCGGCCATGCCGGGAACGGTTGAAGTGCTCGGGCGCCGGGGGCGCGAGACCGAGATGGTCGCACAGTGCGGTCAGATCCTCCTGGTAGTGCTCGAAGCGGGCGAGGAAGTCGATCTGCAACCGCCCTGCTCGATCGGTCAGATAGTCGCTCTGGGAGCGACCGATCATGAAGCGATGAACGGGCGCCTGGCTGGCCCAGGCGAGCCAGTCGCCGGGCGCACGCGGGCGCAGCGCGCGACGCAGAAACTGCTTGAAGCCGGGGCCGGAGAGGTGCGTCGAACCCAGGGTCTCGTCGGGGGAGGCGCGGGCCAGCGCGGTGTACCACGACAGCGCCAGATCCCAGGGGTTGCGCACGAAGGCGAAGCGGAAGTAGTCGGGATATCTGGCCAGCAGCCGGGCGTTGTCGCGATAGGTGCTGTGCTGGCGACCGTCGAAGTGACAACGGTCCTGCCAGCCCGGGGCGCGCGCATCGAGCCCGGCGAGCGAGGCCCGGGTGTCGAGGTCGTCGCGAAACACCGAGGTCAGTGAACTGCCGCCGGTCTTGGGGATGTGGAAATAGACGAAGCGACGGTGGTGGGAGAGCAGCATGGTGTTCTGGCTCCGGGGGCAGACGTTCAGGGTGAGCAGATGGCATTTCCAGATCGCCTTGCGCAGGCGTCTGCTCAACCTTGGCAACCACCGTGCCAGGCGATCGGTCTCGCGCACCGGCCCCGCGGCCAGCGACGGGTTGCAGCGGTCACCGAGCACGCCGCCGAGCCACCGCGCCCCGGCCCCGCGCAGCCGCTCCAGCGTCGCGGCCACACCGGCGGCGAAGTGGGCCGTCTCGCGCCGCACCGCTGCAGGCCGCAGTGCAGGATGCGACTCGATCCGCAATGGCCGCGCCCGGCCAACCCCGAGACCGTCGAGAGCGTCCCCGATGACCACCACCGCCTCGTCCTCGACACCATCGCCCATCGGCGCCCCTCCTCTTCGTCCAGGGCGGTCGGGGCGCGAGAGACCCCCGTCAGAACATCTGTAGGCACCCGCGCCGGCGCACAAGCCGGCTCCGGCGCTCGGCCACGCGCCCCGAGGCGGCGCGCGTGACCGCGCCGATAGCACAGGACGCCCGCCACCCCGGTGCACCACGCCGACGGCGCCGCGGAATACACAGGGTGCGAGGAACAGTACCAAAAACAGCGCCGCTCCGACCATCGACGCCAGACGACCGATCCAGCCCGGCAGCGAAGGGGGTCTCGGCAGTCAGGATGAGCAGCGCGAGCGGGCTGGTCCGCATCGGGACTCAGCTCGCACCGGGGTGACGGAGGGCGGCATAGGCGGCGGCCATCGCCCGCACCTCGGCGCGGGCGAGGACATAGGGGCGTGGGTCGAACGGCACGGCGCGCGCGATGGCGGCGAGCTGCACCGCCAGCGCCACGCTGAGGATCGCGACATCCCCGGCCGGCACCACCCGGGCGGTGTCGGGACAGGCGGTCTCGGGGACGCCGCCGACGGCGCTCACCACCACCGGGATGCCGCAGGCCTGGGCCTCCAGCGGCGCCAGCGGCAACCCCTCGGCGAGCGCGGGCAGGCAGAACAGGTCGAGCGCCTGGTAGAAGGTCGGCATGGCGTCCAGCCGCCCGATGAAATGCACGCGTTTCGCCAACCCCTGCCGGGCGACCAGGCGGCGCAACGCGCCCTCCTCCGGGCCGCTGCCGGCGAGCGCCAGATGGGTGTCGGCGTCGAGTCCGAGCAGCGCCTCGATCAGCAACCGCTGGCCGTTGACCGGGTGCAGCGGTGCGGCGCAGCCGATCAACCGCACCTCGCGCGGCAGGTCGAGCTGCGCGCGCGCCACGGCGCGATCGCCGGGGATGAAGTGATCGGTATCGACGCCGTTGAGGATCACCCGTGGCCGCCACCCCGGCAGTCGCGCGCGGATGCGCGTGGCGACGTGCTCGGCATCGGCGACCAGCCGGGGTCGGGTCAGCGCCAGCGTCGTCCACTGCAGCCAACGCTGCGGCAACGACTCCAGGTGCCGGGCCTCGTGCTCGGTGTGCACCAGATGGCGCACCCCGGCCAGGCGCGCGGCCAGACCGCCGTAGATCAGCGGGCCGCGATGATAGGTGTGCACCGCCACAGCGCCCTCGGCGCGCAACAGCCGCGCCAGACGCGGGACCAGCCCCGGCGTCCAGCCCGGCGGCTTGGCGAGAAAGCGCAGCCGATCGACATCGGTCTGCAGCCGTGGCCAGGCGGCGACCGCCGCCACGCCCTCGCCCTCCAGGCTCATCACCAGATGGCGCTCGGTGGCGGCGCCGTGACGCGCCAGCTCCAGCACCACGCTCTCCACCCCACCGGGACGCAGGTGCTGCACGACATGAACGATGGTGGTCATCGGGATTTCTCCACGGGCAGATGATCGACCGCGCGGTCCGTCGAGCGGCACTCGATTCGGTACGGCTTGAGTGGTGGGATGCGGCTGAGCACCGTCAGCGCGCGCGGGCGCCAGTCGCCGGCGGGCAGGTCGTATGCGGTCGAGCAACTCGATGGGCATGGTCGGGACCGATGAGCAGAGGATGACCGACCGTGAGCAGATCGCGTGCCATCCCGCATCCGCACGCGCCGGCGCGATCCCGCGCCGCTCGCCCGCCCCGGCGTTGCAGCGTGCAACGCAGCGGGCGCTGCATCCTGCAACACGCCTCAGGACGGCGTCGCGGCCAGCGCGAGCCCGTAGAGCGGCGCCCGGAGGCCGGGGCGCGCGCGGCGACCCCCTCACACCTCCTCGACCAGCGCCGAGAGCGCCCGGGCCTGACGCTCGGCGGTGAACAGCTCCAGCAACCGTCGGCGCCCCACCTGCCCCATCGCCGCCAGACGCAGCGGCGCCGTGGTCGCCACCGTCTCGATGGCGCGGGCGAGCGCGGCGCGATCGCCCGGCGCCACCCGCCAGCCGCTCTCCTCGGTCACCATCTCCTTGCAGCCCATCAGCGTGGTGGTGATCACCGGCAGCGCCATCGCCATCGCCTCCTTGACCACCACCGGGTCGGTGTCGCGGGCGCCGTTGGCGGCGATGCGGAAGGGTGCGACCAGCGCCCGGTAGCCGGGGCCGTGACGCGCCAGCCACTCGGCCGGACGCGCGCCGAGGAACTCCACCCAGTCGTCCAGCCCGAGCCGGGTACAACGCGCCCGCAGCGACGCGCGCAGCGGGCCGTCGCCGACCAGATCGAGCCGGGGGCGGTGCGCCGCCGGGACCAGCGCCAGCGCCTCGAGCAGATCCGCCACCCCCTTGGTCTCGCACAACCGACCGATGAACAGCAGCCGATCGGCCTCCGCGGCGCCGCTCACCACCGGCGCGAAGGTGCGCGCATCGACCCCGCAATAGACCACCCCGACGCGCGCACGCGGCGCCAGCGCGGTGAAGTCGCGGCGCATGTCCTCGCACACGGCCACCGCGAAGTCCGCCCGATCGAGCTTGAGCGCGAGGTCGGCGGGGGTGGCGTAGACGTCGGAGCCGTGCCCCACGAAGGACACCCCGATGCCGAGCCAGCGGGCGGCGACGATCGCCGTGGCGGTGGTGGCCTGGGCGAAATGGGCATGGATGTGGGTACAGCCCTCGTAGCGCATCACCGCCGCCACCCGCGCGGCGCCGTAGAGCAGCGCGGCGCGCGGCAGCCCGCGCTGGCGCAACGCGAAGCCGAGCCCGCGCAACAGGCTCGGGCGGATGCCGCCGAGCGCCTCGGCGGCATCGGCCGGACCGAGATCGGAGAGATACCAGGTGCGCACCGCCAGACGCTGATCGCTGGCCTGGGCCGGTCCCGGATGACGGCGGAAGGCGATCGGCACCACCCGGTGACCGAGCGACTCCATGGCGCGGATCTCGGTGCCGATGAAGGTCTCGGAGAGGACCGGGAAGGCGGGGATGAGATAGGCGATCGTCTTCATGATGGTGATGTTTCCGTTTGGCATGCGAACTGCTGCGCCTTGAGCAACATCAATGCCAGAGGACGCGCCATGTCGACCCAGCCCATCCAGGTCTCGATCGTCATCCCCGCCCGCGACTGTCTCGAGCAGCTGCCGCGCACGATCGACAGCGTCCTCGCCCAGCAGCTCGACGCCTTCGAGGTGCTGGTCGTCGACGACGGCTCCGAGGACGGCACCTGGGACTGGCTGTGCGCGTACGCCAGACGCGCGCGCTGGCTGCACCCGATCCGGCTCGGCGGGCTGGGCGCGGCGCGGGCGCGCAATCACGCCATCGCCGCGGCGCGCGGCGCGCTGATTGCCTTCCTCGACGTAGGGGATCGCTGGTACCCGGGCAAGCTCGCCGCGCAGCTCGCCCTCCACCGGCGCGACCCCGAGCTGGTGATGAGCTTCACCAACTACCGCCATGTCGGCGCCGACGGCGAGGACCGCGGCGACTGCTTCAGCCTCTGGCCGGGGTTGCGGCGGCTGCTCGAGGGCGGCGACAGCTTTCGCCGGCTCTCCCACCCGGCGGCGCTGCTGTTCGCCGAGAACCTGGTCGGCACCTCGACGGTGGTGGCCAGAGGCGATGCATTGCAGAATGCGAAGGGATTCGACGGTGGACTGCATTCTGCAGAGGAGCGGGAGCTGTGGCTGCGCCTGGCCAGCGCCGGGGCGGTCGGCTTCAGCCCGCGCGTCTATTGCGACGACGAGCGGCGCGCCGAGACCGAGATCAGCCGCACCGAGGCGCGGCTCGCGGTGCTGGCGCGGATCATCCGGCGCGACCGCCCCGAACTCGGCACCGCGTACCCGGTCGCACTGCGCCGCGCCCGGCTGCTGATCGGCGAGGCCGAGGGACACCCGGCGCGGGTCTGCGCCAGCCGCCTGTTGGCACGCTCGCTGACGCCGCAGCGACGCATCCCGCGCGCCGCGCGCACCGATGGCCGACTGCTGCGCGCGCCGCGCGACTGAGGCCCGCTCGATCGCGCACCGCACGCGGCGCGGCCCCAGACCGCGAGCAGGCGCGGCGGCCTCTCCGCGGGCTCGGGGCGGCGCGCTTGCTCGCCTCGCGCTCCAGTCCGCCGCCGGAGGCGAGGTCGACGACCGGGGCCACTCGGCGCGCGCGAAGAGGACGGGGCGCGCGCCCGTCCTCTGTCAAACGGCATCGGGGGATGGGGGGGGTGGTGCCGACACGGGGCCTGGCGTCCCGGCGAGAGGGCGCGCGGGGCGCCTCGGGCGCGAGGCGCGAGATCCGCCCCGCGTCACGCCCGGCCAGACGAAGGCCCGACCTCGCGCGACCTCGGCGCCCTTGCGCTGATCGTCCGCTCAGACCGCCGCGCCCGGCGCGGGCCCATCGACGCTGAGCGAGGCCATGTCGATGACGATGCGATGGGCGAACTCGCCCTCGGCCAGACGCGCGAAGGCATCGTTGATCTGCTCGATGCGGATCATCTCGCACTCGGGATAGATCTGGTGCTCGGCGCAGAAGTCCAGCACCTCCTGGGTCTCGGCGATGCCGCCGATCAGCGACCCGGCGACGCGCCGGCGACCGAACACCAGCGGGGTGGTCATCGGCGCCTCCAGCGGCCCGATCTGGCCGACGATCACCAGCGAGCCGTCGACGTCGAGCAGCGGCGTGTAGACATTCAGGTCGTGCTTCACCGGCACGGTGTCGATGATGAGATCGAAGGCGTTGGCGGCCGCCTGCATCGCCTGCCGGTCGGTGGAGGCGAGGAGGCCACGGGCGCCGCTGGCCTTCGCTTCCGCCTCCTTCCTGCTCGAGCGGCTGATCACCGTGACCTCGGCGCCCATCGCCGCGGCGAGCTTGACCGCCATGTGGCCGAGTCCGCCGAGCCCGATGACGCCGACACGCGTGCCCTCGCCCACCTGCCAGGTGCGCAGCGGCGAGAAGGTGGTGATACCGGCGCAGAGGATGGGCGCGGCCCTGGCGAGATCCAGACTGTCGGGGATGCGCAGCACGAACGCCTCGCGCACCACGATGTGCTTGGAGTAGCCGCCCTGGGTGATCTCGCCGCTGATGCGATCGGGCGCGCCATAGGTCGGGGTCATGCCGTTGCGGCAGTACTGCTCCTCATGGTTGTGGCACTGGTCGCAGTCCTGGCAACTGTCGACCATGCAGCCGACCGCGACGCGATCGCCCACCCGGTAGCGCTCGACCTCGGGACCGACGGCGCTGACCACGCCGACGATCTCGTGGCCCGGCACCAGCGGATAGGGCTGCGGCCCCCAGTCGCCGTTGACGGTGTGCAGGTCGGAGTGACAGACACCGCAGTACTGGATGTCGATGGCGACATCGTTCGGGCGCAGCGCGCGACGCTCGAAGTGATAGGGAACGAGCGTGGCATCGGCCGAATGGGCCGCGTATCCAACGGTTTTCATGGTCTTTGGCCTGTCTTCGTCAGTGGGTTGCGGAGGTGCCGCCGGTCTCGGCGAGCGGCGACGATGACTTGAACTCGGCGCCGAGGGCGCGCGATCGCGCGGACCCGGCACGGCGGGGTCGGCGAACGCACCTGTGTTGAGCCAGACTCGTGATGCTCGTGCAGGCGGGGCGAACGGGGTAGAGAACGGCGCCACCGCCGAGCAGTCCACACCTGCCAGAGCGGTCGCCACGGCGGGCCACATCATCGGCTGCATTGACGATGAACATAGGGCTCGATGCCCTCGGTTGAGAGACCTGATCCTCTCGATCTCTTGCCTATTCCTACCCGAGCGGTGATTTCAAGTTGCCCCGGCGGGGCCAATCCTGTCTAAAAGATCCATCTCCCGAATCAGAGCGCGCACGACATGTCATCGAACTCGATACTGCTGCAGCACTTCCCGGCGCTGGAAACCGGGGTGATGGAGTCGCCCCTCCAGGGGGTGCGCTTCTTCAAGTCGACACAGCCGATCCCGCGGCGCCCACTGGTCTACGACCCCGGCATCTGCGTCGTCATCCAGGGCCACAAGACCGGCTATCTCGGTGGCGAGGCGTTCCGCTACGACGCCGACAACTATCTGCTCACCTCGGTCACCATGCCCTTCGAGTGCGAGACCTTCGGGTCGCCCGAGACGCCCCTGCTCGGGCTCTACATCGATATCGACCTCGGCCAGTTGAACGCGCTGATCAGCGGCATGGGCCTGCAGGCTGAGATCGGCAAGGCCGCCGAGCGCGGCCTGCCGCGGGGGATCGGGCCGGCCGCGCTGGACGCCGAGATGGCCGACGCCATCGCCCGTCTGATCAAGGCGCTGGGCTCGGAGACCGAGGCCCGGCTGCTCGGCCCGGGGCTGGTGCGCGAGGTGCTGTTCCGCGCCCTCGGCGGCACCCAGGCGCCGGTGCTCCACGCCCTGGCGATGTACAGCGGCACCTTCTCCAAGGTCGCCCAGGTGCTGCGGATCATGCAGAGCCACTACGCCGATAAGCTCGACGTCGAACAGCTCGCCGAGCGCGTGCACATGAGTCCATCGGCCTTCCACCGGGCGTTCAAGGAGATCACCTCCGACACCCCCATCCAGTACCTGAAGAAGGTGCGCCTGACCAAGGCGCGCGAACTGATGCTGCACGAGCGCATCAAGGCCTACATGGCCGCCGACAGGGTCGGCTACGAGAGCCCCTCGCAGTTCAGCCGCGAGTTCAAGCGCTACTTCGGGCAGAGCCCGGCGGAGATGACGCGCGAGGCACGCGCGGCCTGAGCCGCGGCGGATCGCAGCGTCCTCGGCAGGCGCCATGGTGCATTATCCAATCGAGAGCGGTTGCACTCGACACTTGGCTATCGCTCCCCCGTCGGGATCATGCAACATTGGCAGGCGAGACAGAGCCGCGACCAGACGGTCGCATGAGACCAAACCCTTGGGGGGGGCGAAAATCAGGGGAACCTCAATATGAGGCGCGCATCAGGTCGACTCGAGTCGAGCAAACATCTCCTCGGCAGCGTTGTAGGCTGCCGTGTCTCGCCGCTCATCGAGCGGTGGAAGAGTCAAGGCATCCCGTCCGATGACAAAGGCGGAACCACCAACATCGTCGTCCCAGGATGATCCGTCCTCGTTGATCAGCCGGTAGTCGCTTCGGGTGAAATCGGTTCCCAGTCGACGTGCCAGGTAGATCCAGGTCCAGCAACGCTCGTGGTCTTGGTGATCGAAGCGCTCGATCAGCTCGAACATTGCCTCGGTATTGCCCTCTTCGGCGGCGATTGTCAGCCAATGATGCGTCTCTGCTCTGCGCCCGTGACGCTCGGCGATCTCGGCCACCCGCATCGGGTCCTCGTCGAGGTCGTCGTGGTCGCCCTCGAAGAAAGAAAGGTCACCGAACTTGTCCGCGAGATCAAGGAGCGCTTCGGCGCTACCCAGCTGGGCCGCTTGACGGAGGTGGAAGGCATGCTTCTCCTTGAGGGCAATGCGACCTGCATAGGCATCTGCCCAGGCTTTTTGCATGCCCTCAAGTTCGCGACCGTTCTGCTCTTGGGTGTACCAATAGGATGCCCCCAATAGCTCGTCATTGTCATCACCGGGGTCATAGATCAGGGCTAGCGCATAGTGGGCAATAGCACTCCCGCTGTTGGCGGATCGTACTAAGCAGTCCACCGGGAGCGCAGGCAAATCAGTCTCGCCGAAATCGTAACCGTCGTAGAGACCGTCGCGGAGATCCCTGACCAGGTCATTTAGACGAACGACTCCCAATCGATGCTGGGTCGCGAACGAGACCAACTCGGACACGACATGATCGGTCGTTGCGGTTGGGTACCCCAGATCGCTGTAGCGCTGGCGAAGTATTGCCGGCTCCATCGGGATACGGTCGAACTCGTCGTTGCCAGACGTGAACACGGACGAAGCGGTTAGTGCCGCGTAGGAGCGAAAACCGTAGAGTGCAGCCAGCAACTCGTAGATGTGCGCGCGCTTGAAGGGCGTTTTGGTGCTGGATTGCAGGTACTGCTGTGCAGCATATGCCAGCGCTTTGACCGTCATTGTCATCTCTATACCTCATGACCACGCCGATCTCGGGTTAGGCGCACACGTTTAAGTCCCCGAGAGCAACGCTCACAAAGAGAGATGTTCAATGACAGATAGCGAAGCGGCCTATTTTTACTCGTGTGCAAGTAGGGTGGGCACCCGGGTGAGAAAATAGCCCTGTTGCGCGCCTGCGTCAACGACCTTGGTTTGGATTGGCTGCGAGTTACTGTTCGACTGCGAGCTAGTCAAGGGCGCGCGGATCGCCGCCAGATGCTGCTTGTCTGGCTCGACGAGCCTCTGCGGGGTGGGTCGGCCGCGACTGTGGGCGCCTCAGGCGGTAAGATGCGGTGCACCACAAGCGTTTTTGCTTTGGCAGGTTAGTTAGTGGGCATAAAAAACGCGCCTGAAGGCGCGTTTTTACCGACAATTTGGCGGAGAGGGTGGGATTCGAACCCACGATAGGCTATTAACCTATACACACTTTCCAGGCGTGCTCCTTAAACCACTCGGACACCTCTCCGGAAAACACGGCGACAGGAAGGCCCGCGGCGCGTTTGAGCCGTGAACTTTAACCGAAACCCCGACGGCTTTCAACCCATTTCTTCTCGAACGCACAGCGGGCATCATCGGGGCACCCGTTTCCCTCAGGCCACCCTGCCCCATGCCCAACACGCGCGCCAGCACCGCCGACCGTCACCGTCTCTACGAACTCGCCGTCCAGGCCCCGGAGGCCGAGATCGACCTGCTCGATCAGCTCGTCACCGATCTGCGCGGCCGCCCGGCGCGACGGCTGCGCGAGGACTTCTGCGGCAGCGCCGCGATCTCCGCGGCCTGGGTGCGTCGCCGCCCCGACAATCAGGCCCTCGGCATCGATCTCGACGCCGCGGTGCTCGACTGGGCACGGACCCACACCCTCGCCGGGCTCGCGCCCGAGGCGCGCGCGCGACTGGCGCTGCGCCAAGCCGATGTCCGTGAGGCCGCCACCGCGCCGGTCGACCTGGTGGTGGCGATGAACTTCAGCTACTGGCTGCTGCGCAGCCGCGAGTCGCTCGGCGACTACTTCCGCGCGGTGCACCGCGCGCTCGCCCCCGACGGGGTCTTCCTGCTCGATGTCTACGGCGGCTACGACGCCCCGCGGGTGATCCGCGAGGAGCGCCGCGTCGCCGACCCCGAGCAGGGCGACTTCGACTACATCTGGGAGCAGGCGCGCTTCGACCCGATCAGCAGCGATCTGGAGTGTCACATCCACTTCGCCTTCGACGACGGCTCGCGGCTCGAGCGCGCCTTCAGCTATCAGTGGCGGCTGTGGACCCTGCCCGAGTTGCGCGAGCTGCTCGCCGAGGCCGGCTTCGGCGAGGTCGGCGTCTACTGGCAGGGCTGGGACGCCGAGGGCGAGCCCGACGGCGACTTCGTCGCGGTCGAGCGCGGCGAGCCCGACGCCGGCTGGATCGCCTATCTCGGCGCCACGCCGGCGCGCTGAGCGCGCCGCGCTCAGTCCTCGGGGTGCGGCAACCGCCCGAAGAGCCGGCTGAGCGCGCGCAGCCGCTCGGCGCTGCCGGTCTCGAGCATCTCTTCGCGGAAGCGCCATTCCCAGTTGCCCTCGGCGGTGCCGGGGCGGTTCATGCAGGCCTCGGCGCCGAGTCCGAGCACGTCCTGCAGCGGAAACAGCGCCATCTCCGCCACCGAGCCGAGGGCGCAGCGGATGAAGTCCCAGTGGATCTCGTGGCCGTCGGTGTTGAGATAGACCCGGGCGTGGCGGCGCACCGATTCGTCGCGGCTGTCCCACCAGCCGCGCAGGGTGTTGTTGTCGTGGGTGCCGGTGTAGACGGCCTGACGGCGGCGGTGGTGATGGGGCAGGAAGTAGGACCGCCCGAAGCCCTCGGGGATGTCCTCGAAGCCGAACTGGAGGATCGCCATCCCCGGCAGCCCCAGCCCGTCGCGCAGCGCCTCGACGTCCTCGGTGATCACCCCGAGGTCCTCGGCGATCAGCGGCGGGTCGTCGCCGAGCGCCTCCTGGAGCACGCCGAAGAGCTTCATCCCCGGCCCGGCGACCCAGCGCCCGTTGACCGCGGTCGGCTCGTCGGCGGGGATCTCCCAGTAACCGGCAAAGCCCCGGAAGTGATCGATGCGTACCAGGTCGACCAGCTCGAGCACCTGACGCAGCCGCGCCACCCAGAAGGCGTAGTCGTCGGCGGCCAGCGCCGACCAGCGATACAGCGGGTTGCCCCAGCGCTGGCCGGTGGCGCTGAAATAGTCCGGCGGCACCCCGGCGATCACCGTCGGCTCGCCCTCGGCGTCGAGCTCGAACCAGTGCGGATGGGTCCACACCTCGCTCGAGTCGTGGGCGACGAAGATCGGGATGTCGCCGACCAACCGTACCCCGCGCGCGCGGGCATAGTCGCGCAGCGCCTGCCACTGCTCGAAGAAGCAGAACTGGACGAAGCGCTGCAGCGCCAGCACCTCGCCGTGCGCGGCCGCCCAGCGCGCCAGCGCGCCGGGGTCGCGCAGCGCGTAGTCGCGCGCCCATTGGGTCCAGGGACGCTGCTCGTGGAAGGCCTTGAGGCCGTTGTAGAGGGCGAAGTCCTCGAGCCAGTCGCAGTGGTTCTCGCAGAAGGCGGCGTAGGCGGCGCGCTGCGCCGCCGAGGCGCGCGCCTCGAAGCCGCGGCGGGCGCGCTCGAGCAGCGCGCGCTTCCAGGCGCCGACGGACTCGTACTCGACCCGGTCGGCGGAGAAGCTCGGCGCCGGTTCGAGGTCCTCGGGGTCGAGCCAACCGGCCTCGAGCAGCCGTTGCGGGCTGATCAGCAGCGGGTTGCCGGCGAACGCCGAGGTGCACTGATAGGGCGAGTCGTGATAGCCGGTGGGGCCGAGCGGCAGCATCTGCCACAGCCCCTGCCCGGCGGCGGCGAGAAAGTCGACGAATCGGTAGGCACCCGGCCCCAGGTCGCCGATCCCGAAGGGACTGGGCAACGAGGTCGGATGGAGCAGGATACCGCTGGTGCGGTGCATGGAGGGGCCTCCCGGTCGGCAGCTGTCCGCTGGTCGCATCCTAACGCCGATCGCCCCACGACAGCGACCACGATCCGCATGGACGGACACGTTTACATCTCTTCGGGCGCGCCGGGCGCACCCGGCGGGGGCGGCCGAGGCGCTCTGCGACACACCCGACCCCGAATCATGGGGGCGCGCACAAACCATTGAAAGTACGAGGGCGTCGCAACGCTCGAGCGCGCGACGATTGATCCGCGACCGCGCCTTGGGCTAGCGTGGGGAGGCTCGCGCGACGACGACGCAACGTCGACGCGCCAGCGGCGAGCCGGCGTCCGCAATCGTGACCGGGCGCACGGTTTCGGCACACACGCTTGGCTTCATCTCATTCGCCCGCACCGGGTGTCCGACGCCGGACGGACCTCTCCAACCCGGCCCCGACAGCAGTAGGAACCCATCGATCATGAGCAGTCCCGATACCTTCAAGCACTCACTCAGTCGCGCCCGCGAGTACGGGCTCGAGGAGTTCCTCGAGATCATCGGCGAGCTCTCCCAGGAGAGCACCAAGAAGGGCCGCATCGACCGCGCCAGCAAGGAGCTGATCACCCTCGGCATCGCCCTGGCCAAGCAGTGCCGGCGCTGTATCGACATCCACGGCAGCGAGGCCAGACGCCTCGGCGCCGGCGACGGCGAACTCAGCCAGGTGCGCAAGATTGCGCTGTTTCTCAAGGCCAGCCCCAGCGGCGGCGGCGAGATGTGGGAGTCCTGGGAGGACTCCTGGCGCGAGTACGTGCTCGGGCGCGGCCCGATCGAGCACCATGTGCGCGAGCTGATCGCGCTCGGCATCGCCCTGGTCGAGCAGCGCCGCGACCACATCCGTCTGCACGCGCGCTCGGCGCTGGAGTTCGGCACGCCGCCCGAGGAGATCTTCGAGGTGATGCCGATCGCGCTGCTGATGGACGGTGCCCCCGCCCTCTCGCAGATCCCCCATCTGGTCGAGGCGCTCGACGCCCCGGCACTGCAACTGAGCGCCTGAGCGCGCCGCGCGGTCGCGCCCCGGGCGCGGCTGCGCTAGCATCCGCAGCTGACGCGTCGACCCACGCCCGCGGTGGCGGCGCCATCACGCCGGCCCCAGAGAGGCAGCCGGCCCCGCGGATCACCACGGAAGCCTGCGATGTTCAAGTATCTCCCGCTGTGGGCCAATATCCTGCTGGGCATGGGGCTGGCCATCGCCCTGGCCGTGGCGGCGCTCACCTACAACAACCTCCACGACATCGACCGTCTCACCGCCCAGGCCGAGCGCGAGCAGCTCGCACTCTATGCCGACAGCCTGCAGGCCGAGATCGCCGCCGAGACCCGGCTGGCCGCGGCGATGAGCACCCTGGTGGCGAACCTCCCCGATATCCAGTCGCACTTCGCCGCCGGCGACCGCGCCTGGCTGCGCGCGGCGCTCGAACCGGCCTATCGCAAGCTCCACGCCGACTATGGCGTGGTGCAGTTCCAGTTCCACACCCCGCCGGCGACCTCGATGCTGCGCCTGCACATGCCCGAGCGCCACGGCGACGACCTCTCCGGCTTCCGTCACTCGGTGGTCGACACCAACCGCGAGCGCGAGCCCCAGCGCGGGCTCGAGGTCGGGGTGGCCAACCTCGGCGCGCGCGGCATCGTCCCGGTGGCGTGGCAGGGGCGTCATGTCGGCTCGGTGGAGTTCGGCATGGCCTTCGGCGCCGACTTCTTCGCCACCTTCAAGCAGCATCACGGCGTCGACGCCGCGCTGCACCTCGCCCGCGCCGACGGTCTGCGCACCTTCGCCGGCACCTTCGGCGCCCAGCCGCTGCTCGACGACTCGCGGCTGCGCGCGGCGCTCGCCGGCACCCCGCAGCTCGTCCACGCCCGGCTCGGCACCACCCCGGTGGCGGTCTACGCCAGCGCCGTGACCGACTACTCCGGCACCCCGATCGGGGTCATCGAGCTGGTGCGCGACCGCAGCGCGGCGCTCGCCGCGATCGCTGCCAGCACCCGCGAGGCCTGGCTGGTCGCGGCCCTGGTCGCCGGCCTCAGTCTGGTGCTGACGCTGCTCACGGCGCGCGCGCTCGAGCGGCGCATCCGCCGGCTCGCCGGCGGCATCAAGCAGAT
>NZ_RHFJ01000057.1:0-18856 GCF_003718675.1 Marichromatium sp. AB32 | reverse complement strand
CCATCAATGCCGTCTCCTTCCTGCTCTCGGCGCTGTTCATCGTCTCGGTGCGCGAGCCGGCGCGCCGCGTCGCGCCGCGCCTGGGGTTCTGGTCGGAGCTGCGCGCGGGGCGCGAGGCGTTGCGTCGCGCCCCCTTGATCGGCGCGCTGATGGGGCCGGTGGCGGTGGTCAACTTCTTCTTCGCCGCGGTACCCGTGGTCACCCCGGTGTTGGCCGAGGGCGTCCATGACGCCGGCGCCGCCGGGTTGGGGCTGCTGATGGCCTGCTTCGGCGCGGGGATGCTCGGCGGCTCGCTGGCGCTGTCGACGCGGCATCGTCCCGGCGAGCGCCGCGTGGTGCTCGCCGGGTTCCTGGTGATGGCCGGGTGTCTCGTGGTGGTTGCGCTCAGCCCCTGGCTGGCGCTCGCCGGGGCCGGACTCGTCGGGGTCGGGGTCGGGCTCAGCGCCATCAACATCACCCTCATCACCCTGTTCCAGCGTCTGCTGGAGGATGCCAGCCGGGGCAAGATCATGGCCCTGGTGACCGCCCTGGCGCTGTCGCTGCAGCCGCTGGCCTATGGCGTGATGGGCGTGGTCACGGATCTCATCCGCCCGGGTGGGGCCCTGCTGGTCAGCGCGGCGGTGATGCTGCTGATCACGCTCTGGGTTGCCCGGCTGCAAGCCCTCAAGGAGGTGTGCGTTGAATCCTGAGCAGTTCGTGCGCGCGGTCCACGACTCGGTGCCGGCCTATCGCCGCTTCCTCGCCGCGGCCGGGTTGAGCGCGCCTGGGGATTGGGCGGCGCTGCCGCTGATGGACAAGCAGGGCTATCTGCTCGCCTATCCGGTGGAGACGCTCTGTCATGGCGGCAGTCTCGAGGGTTGCCACCTGATCGGCAGTTCCTCGGGGTTCAGCCGCGGCGGCTCGACCTTCTGGCCCAAGCGCCCGGCCGACGAGGGCGACTATGTCGCCGCCATCGAGCAGATGCTGATCGCGCATCACGGCATCGAGCGCAGACGTACCCTGGTGATGGTCTGTCTCGCCCTCGGTACCTGGATCGGCGGGATGCAGCTGGCCGCGGCCCTGCGCACCCTGGCCGCCAGCGCCCGTCACCCGATCACCGTCGCGACCCCGGGGCTCAACCTGCGCGAGGCCGCAGCGCTGTATCAGCGCTTCCATCAGCAGTTCGAGCAGTGTCTGATCCTCACCAACCCGTCGAACATCAGCCTGCTCGGCGCCTTGCTGCGCGCGCACTGCCCGGACCTAGCCCCGGGCAGCGTCGCCTTCCCGGTGGTCGGCGAGTTCTTCACCGAGCGCTTCCGCGAGCAGGTGGCGCGCGACTTCGGCCACCCGGTCGAGGCCCCGTTCTGCGTCTGGACCGGCTACGGCTCGGCCGATACCGGGGATCTCGGCGTCGAGACCGCCGCGACCATCGCGCTGCGCAAGTGGCTCGCGCGCCGTCCCGAGCGGTTGCGGGCGCTGTTCGGCCGCGCCGAGGCGCCGATGCTGCTCGCGCCCACGCCCAAGGCGCTGATCGAGATCATCGGCGGCGAGATCGTGGTCACCAAGGACCAGTTGATCCCGTTGGTGCGCTACAACACCCGCGACCAGGGCGGGCTGCTCGCGCGCGCGCAGCTCGCCGCCGAGACGGGGCTGCCCGAGGCGCTGCTTGCGGCGCTGCCCGAGCAGCTCCTCTATGTCCACGGTCGGGTCAGCGACGCGCTGGTGTTCTACGGCACCAACCTGCCGGTGGCGGCGATCGGCGACTTCCTCCTCGGCCTGCCCGAGGCGTTCGGCTACGGCGGCCTGTTCCAGGTGGTGCGGCGCGAGCGCGCGGGCGTCGCGCGGCTGTTCTTCCGGGTCTTCACCCGCGACGGGGCGGGGCGCGCCGAGGACTACGGCGAGCGCCTGCTCGCCTTCCTGCGCGAGCACAGCCTCGAGTTCGCGGCCAAGTACGACAACCTCTGCGCCGCCGCCGGCGGGTCGCTGATCGAGGTCGAGCTGCGCGACATCGCCGCTCTCGACCCGAGCGTCAAGCACCGTTTCATCCTGGACGAGGAGGAGTAGCCGCATGTTTCCCTGGATCGAGTCCGAGCACCAGCTCGGACGCGCCCGCGAGATCTGGCACGCCGCGCTGGCCGCGCCCTTCTTCGCGGCCAAGTACGCCGGCATGCCGGCGCCGATGGACTGGACGCAGTGGCGCGCGCTGCCGGTGCTGAGCCGCCAGGAGCTCTACGACAACGCCTGGCCGCGGACCGGAACCATGCTCACCGTGCCGCCCGAGGGGATGATCGTGACCTCGACCGGGGGCACCAGCGGCATGGCGCGCTATACCGTGCTCACCCATGCCGAGTGGGACCGCTTCTGCGCCGAACAGGCCCGGGCGCTGGCGCTGATCGGGGTCGGGGCGAAGGACCGGGTGGCCAATCTGCTGGTCGCCGGCAGTCTGTGGCCGTCCTTCCTCGGCGGTCACGAGATCATCAAGCGCCTCGGCGCGCTGCACCTGCCGATCTCGGCCAACATCCCGGTGGAGACGGTGCTGCGCTTCTGTCGCGAGTTCCAGCCGACGGTGATGCTGAGCCTGCCGACGCTGTTCGTGTTTCTCGCCGATCTGGCGCTGCGCGACGCCATCCGCTTCCCCGGGCTGCGGCTGATCGCCTATGCCGGCGAGCACATGAGCCCGGCGGTGCGGACGCATCTGCAGCGCGCCTTCGGCGCCGAGGTCGAGATCCACGCCCTGGCCTATACCAGCGCCGACGCCGGGCTGATGGGTTATCAGTGTCGCCGCTGCGCGCCCAATGCCTATCACGTGCCGAGCGATTTCCAGCTCATCGAGGTCGTCGATATGGAGCGCGGACGGGTCGCTGAGAGCGGCGAGGAGGGCGAGCTGCTGGTGACCAACCTGGCGCGGCGCTCGCAGCCGATCGTGCGCTATCGCATCGGCGATCGCGGCTGCTATACCGGCGAGCCCTGCGCCTGCGGCGATCGCAACCCGGTGCTGCGCCTGGCCGGGCGCGCCGGCGACGACTTCAAGCTCGGCGGCGCCTATGTCGCCATGGCGGTGGTCGAGCGGGCGGTGGAGACGGTCGCCGGGCGCGACGGCATCAGCCCCAACTACTGTCTGCGCATCGCCGACGAGGCCAACCGCATCGCCCTCGAACTGGTGGTCGAGGCCGGCGACCCGACCGCCGCCGCGCCCCACGCCGAGACCCTGGTCGGCGCGCTGGAGACGGCCATCCCCGAGCTCGGGGTGGCGCGCGAGCGCGGCTATCTGGCGCGGCTCGAGGCCCGCTTCGTCGCGCTCGGCAGTCTCGAGCGCAGCCCGGTGACCGGCAAGGTCCGCCATCTGCACGACCTGAGGGTCGAGGAGCCCGCATCATGAGCGCGATCGCCTCGCTGGACGCACTGTTCGAACTCGATGCCTTCGCCGCCGGCGCGGAGGCCGACCGCCGCTTCCTCGCCGCCGTGCGCGAGGTCTGCGCCCACCACATCGCCCACTGTCCGACCTATCGCCGGCTCTGCGAGCAGGAGGGCTTCACGCCGGAGCGCCTGGCGCGCATCGACGATCTCGTCGAGCTGCCCTGGATCATGGTCAACGTCTTCAAGCGCCATCGCCTGCTCTCGGTGCCCGAGCGCGAGCTGGTGGCCACCTTCACCTCGAGCGGCACCAGCGGTCAGCAGAGCCAGATCGCCTGGGACCAGGGCTCGATGGCGCGTCAGGACGCGATGCGCGCGGCGATCGTGCGCGGGCTCGGGCTGGAGTCGAGCGAGCCGGCGAACTATCTGGTGTTCGCCTACGCGCCCGAGGTCGCCGGGGGCAAGGGCGCGGCCCATGCGCACAGCCGCTATACCGCCTTCGCGCCCGCCGCCGAGCGTTTCTTCGCCATCCACGCCGACGCCGAGGGCGCGGCGGTGTTCCGGGTCGAGGAGTGTCTGGAGCAGCTCGCGCGCTTCGCCGCGAGCGGACTGGCGCTGCGGGTGATCGGCTTCCCCGCCTTCGCCTGGCGGATGCTGCGCGAGATGGCGGCGCGCGAGCTGCGGCTCGACTTCCCGCCCGGCAGCCTGATGATCCTCGCCGGCGGCTGGAAGGCGGCCCAGGACGAGGCGGTGCCGCGCGCGCGCTTCGCCGCCGTCGCCGCCGAGCACCTCGGCATCCCGCCCGAGGCGCAGCACGACGTCTACGGCTTCGTCGAGCACGGCGTGCCCTACATGACCTGCGAGGCCGGGCGCTTCCACGTCCCGGTCTATGCCCGCGCGCTCACCCGCCGCCCCGGCGGGCTGGAGCCGCTGGGGCGGGGCGAGCCGGGACTGCTGCAGGTGATCTCGCCCTACAACCTGGCGCAGCCGGCGCTGTCGGTGCTCGCCACCGATTACGCGATCGTCGACCAGGGCTGCCCCTGCGGGCGCGGCGGGCACACGCTCGACATCATCGGGCGCGCCGGCGTCGCCAAGCACCAGGGCTGCGCGATCACCGCCGCCGAGCTGCTCAAGAGCTGAGGGAGCCACGCCATGCACAACTACATCCACGGCGAGATCGACCATGCCGAGGCGCCGCTGACCGGGGCGCGGCTGGAGGCGATCCTCTCGCGCGCGCACGCGATGAAGGCGCGGGTGGCCGCCACCCCGCAGGGCTATCTGCTCGACCTGCTCGATCGCGTCGCGCGGGCCTGGAGCGCGCCGGACTATCCCTACCGGGTCGAGGCGCTGCGGCAGCTGCCCGCGCGGATCGGCTTCAGTCCGGCGATGATCGAGGCCGGGATCGAGGTGATGGTCGACCTGCTGCGCCGCGAGAACCTGCTCACCCGCCTGGGCTGCGACCTGGGGGATGCGCGGATGCTCGACGACTGGGTGTTCGATGCCCGCTTCCAGGGGCTGGTCAAGGCCCAGCCGCTGGGGGTGCTGGCCCATGTCTCGGCCGGCAACGTCTTCGTCGGCGGGGTCGACAGCCTGATCCAGGGCATCGTCACCCGCAACGTCAACCTGATGAAGATGTCCTCGGTCGATCCGATCTTCCCGGTGCTCTTCGCCTCCAGCCTGCGCGATCACGACCAGCGCGGCGATATCGCCCGCGCGCTGGCGCTGCTGACCTGGAAGGGCGGCGATCAGGGGGTGGAGCGGGTGCTCAAGCGCGACTGCAACGCCATCGTCGTCTACGGCGGCGCCGACACCATCCGCAGCTATCGCCGCGATCTCGGGCTGCACACCCGGCTGATCGAGTACGGACCCAAGTACAGCTTCGTGATGGTCGCCGCCGATGCGCTCGAGCGGCGCGGGCTGTCCGCCTGCGCCCGACTGATCGCGCGCGATGCGGTGATGTGGGAGCAGTCGGCCTGCTCCTCGCCGCACGTGGTCTATGTCGAGGGGCGCGAGACCGCCGAGCGGCTGATGGCGGCGCTCGGCGCGGCGCTGACCTGCTGGGCCGAGGAGATCCCGCCGGGGGCGATCAGCGGCGATGCCGCGGTCGAGATCGACAAGGTGCGCGAGCTGGCCAAGGTGGAGCGGGCGATGGGCGTGGGCGACTTGCTGCACGGCGGCGGCGCCGGTTGGACGCTGGCGCTGCGCGACGATCCCGAGTTCGAGACCTCGTGCCAGCACCGTACCCTGATCATCAAGCCGGTCGATCGGCTGGAGTCGGTGATCGAGCGGGTCGCGCCGATGGGCGAGTACATCCAGACCGTGGCGCTGCTCACCGACGAGGCGCGCGCGCGGCGGCTCGGGCGCGCGCTCTCGGCGCTGGGCGCCGACCGCATGGTCGAGATCGGGCGCATGGCGGTGCGCAAGCACGGCACCCCGCACGACGGCACCCGCGGGCTGGCGACCCTGGTGCGCTGGACCTCGCTGGCGCGCGATCGGCTCGAGCAGGGCGCGGAGAGCGCGCCCTGGCGCCGGCTCGACGATTCGGGCGACAGCTTCGATTTCCTCCCCGACGCCGAGCGCGACGCCCAGACCCGCTCGCGGCTGCTGCAGGTGATCGAGGACTGTCGCCAGGGCTCGCCGCTGTTGCGCGAGCGCTATGCCGGGATCGCCCTGAGCGGACTCGACGATGTGCGTCGGCTGCCGCTGATGTCCGGCGAGGACTACAAGCTGCATCTGCCGCCGCGCGGCGACGGGCTGCTGACGGCGAGCGCGAGCGACGGCTATGTGTTCTCCAGCGGCGGCACCACCGGCGCGCCCAAGTTGGTCTATCGCACCGTCGCCGAGCAGCACGCCAACGCGCTGCGGCTCGGCAAGGGGCTGGCGCTGTCGGTGTTCGGCCCCGGCGACGTGGTCGCCAACCTGCTCTTCGCCGGCAGCATGTGGGCCTCCTTCGTCTCCTACAACCAGGCGCTGGAGGTCACCGGCTGTCGCATCCTGCCGATCTCGGGCAACCTGCCGATGGAGCAGATCGTCGAGCAGCTCACCGGCTACGGCGCCACCGCCATCATCACCATCCCCTCGGTGCTGCTGTCGCTGGCCGAGTACGTCGAGGCGCACGGGGTGGCGCTGCGCATCGACAAGGTCGCCACCGGCGGCGAGCACCTGTTCGCCGGCTCGCGCGCCTATCTCGGCCGGGTGCTCGGCATCACGCGCTTCGCCTCCACCGGCTACACCACCAACGACACCGGCGCCATCGGTTATCAGTGCGCGCACTGCGAGGGCGGGGTGCACCATGTCCACGAGGACCTGCACCATGTCGAGCTGCTCCACCCCGAGACCCTGGCGCCCGTGGGGCCGGGCGAGATCGGCAAGGTGGTGGTGACCAACCTGCAGCGGCGGCTGATGCCGACCATCCGCTACGACGTCGGCGACCTCGGGCGCTGGGTCGAGGGCGAGTGCCCCTGCGGTCGGCGCACCCGGCGCATGGAGCTGCTCGGGCGCGCCGACGACGTGCTGATCATCGGCGGCGGCAACATCCAGCCCGAGGTGGTGGCGGCGGCGATCGCCGCGGTGCCCGGGCTGGGTGCCCACTTCCAGCTGCGCGCGCGCCTCGACGGGCATCGCGATCAATTGGTGGTGCGGGTCGAGCGCGCCGCCGATACCGCGTCGGAGGACGCCGCCGGGCTCGCCGAGACGCTGTTGCGGCGCCTGCTGCACGACTCCAAGGAGATCCGCGCGATGACCGAGGCCGGGCTGGTGGCGCCGACGCGCATCGAGGTGCTGGCGCTCGACGGTATCGAGCGCAACCCCAAGACCGGCAAGATCCGGCTGACGGTGGACGAGCGCGGCTAGCGCGGCTCAGTCCCCGAGCGGCGCGCCCGCGCCGCGATAGGCCAACGCCATCAGGGTGATGTCGTCGGCCTGGGGCGTGTCGCCGGCGAAGGCGTGGACCCCGTCGAGGAGGCCCTCGACCAGGCTCCGGGGTGAGCCGGGGCCGAGCGCGCGCAGGGCCTCGCGCAGTCGCGCCTCGCCATAGAGCCCGGCCTCGGCGTCCATCGCTTCGGTGACCCCGTCGGTGTAGAGCAGCAGGCGATCGCCCGGCGCGAGCCGGGCGCGCGCGTCGCGATAGTGCGCCCCTTCCATCACCCCGAGCACCAGTTGTCGCTGCGAGGGCAGGGGTTCAACGCTGCCCTCGGCGCGCAGCAGCAGCGGCGGGTTGTGTCCGGCGTTGCTATGGATCAGCTCACCGCTGCGATGATCGAGGATGGCGTAGAACAGGGTGACGAACATGCACCGCGGGTTGTCGCGGGCGAGTTCGGCGTTGACCCGCTCGAGCACCTCGGCGGGGCCGCGCCCGGGCGTGCTCGTCGCCTTGACCAGGGTCTTGGCCACCGCCATGAACAGCGCCGCCGGCACCCCCTTGCCGGCGACATCGGCGATCACCAGACAGTGATGCTCGGCATCGAGGGCGAAGCAGTCGTAGAAGTCGCCACCGACCTCGCGTGCCGGCTCGACCAGGGCGTGGAGCTCGAAGGCGGGGTGCGGCGCCAGCCGTCGCGGCAGGATCGAGAGCTGGATGTCGTGGGCGATGTGCAGCTCGCTGGCGATGCGCGCCTGGGCGGCGGTGCTGGCGGTGAGACGCTCGATGTGATCGCGCAGCGAGCGGGTCATGGTGGCGAAGCCGACGGTGAGGTCGCCGATCTCGTCGGCGCGCGGGTGGACCGGAAGCGGGGTGTCGAGTCGTCCCGCGGCGACCTCGCGGGTCGCCGCGACCAGTCGGCGCAGCGGTCGGGTGATGGCGCGTGCGCTGAGGGTGATCGCCACCAGCATCAGCGCCAGCCCGAGCAGGCCGATGGCGCTGGTGGTCAGCGCCAGGGCGCGGACGTCGTCGTCGATCTCCTCGGCCGGCAGCACTACCACCAGGGTCCAGCCGGGGGGGGCGACCGGGGCGTGATAGAGACGGATGGGATCGCCCGAGACATCGACCCCGTCGATCACGCCGGGGTGCCCCGAGAGCAGTTCGGCGGCGCGTTCGGGATGATGATCGAGCCCGAGCGCCTCGGGCACGGCGTGGATGTCGCGGCGCAGCGCCAGACCGGCCAGGGGATGGGTGATGAAGGTGCCCCCGGCGTCGAGCAGTGCGGCGTGACCGCTGTCGAGGAGGCGCAGCGCGGCGACCTCGCGGGTGAGTCGGTCGAGGTTCAGGTCGAGGCTCACCCGACCGCCGTCGAAGGCGGCGCTCAGCGTCACCATGCGCGCCTGACCGAGGTCGTCGTCGAAGTAGGGGGGCGACCAGGACAGCCCGTCAACCGGCGCCGGGTGGGGCAGGGGCGTGTCCGTCGGGCCGCGTTCGACCTCGCGCCCGTCCAGACACTCGACCTCGGTGCCGCGCCAACGGCAGTCATGGTCGCGTGGGCGTGGCGTGCCGGTCGGGGCCGGGGCGAAGAGCAGGGCGCCGCCGAGGACGTCGCGGTTGTCGGCGATGCCCTGACGCAGCAGTTCGCGCGCGCCGGCGTCGTCGAAGTGGCCGTGGTTGAGCGCCGCGGCCAGCGCGCGGGCGGTGCGGGCGGCTGCGCTCAGCGGGATCTCGAGGGCGTTGGCGGTGGCCTCGGTCTGGAGGCGCGCGCCGCGGTCGATCTCGGCCTCGAGGGTGGCGAGCGAGCGCAGATAGTCGACCCCGAGTACCGCGAGCAGGATCGCCGAGGTGTAGAGCGAGACGATCAGGCTCAGCCGGGCGGCGATGCTCGGGCGTCTCATCGGCGTGGTTGGCCGGGGAGGCGCATGGTCAGGCGCAGCAGGTTGCCGTCGTCGACCCGACGGTAGTCGAGGGCGTCGACCAGACGGCGGACCAGCACCCAGCCGAGACCGCCGACCGGGCGTGTCGCCAGCGGTCGCGTCAGGTCCGGTGTCGGCGCGCGGGTGCCGTCGAAGGGGATGCCGCCGTCGCGGATCTCGATCGTCAGGCGGTCGTCGGCGTGGTGGGTGCTGATCTCGACCCAGCCTGGCGCATCGACGGGGTAGGCGTGGGTACAGAGGTTGACGAAGACCTCCTCGACGGCCAGCTCCAGCCGTCCCCGGGCCTCGGCTGCGAGCCCGGCCCCTTCGGCCGCCGCGACGACGAAGGCCAGCGCCCGGGGCAGGGCCGCGGTCTCGGCCGGGAGTTCGAGCCGCTGGGTCGTCACCGGCCCCTAGGCGGCGTCGAGCGCCGTGGCGACGGAGTCGTAAGTCTTGAAGATGGCGTCGAGTCCCGCCATCTCGAACACGTCGCGGACATTGCCGGTGAGGCTGGCGAGCAACAGGACGCCGCCCTGCTGCTGCAAGGCCTTGGCGGTGACGATCAGCGAGCGCAGCCCGGCGCTGCTGATGTAGGTGAGCCCGGCGAGGTCGAGTACGATGCGGGTGGCGCCGTCATCGATGAGCGCGAGCGCCCGGGCCTCGTAGCTCGGCGCGGTGAGGGTGTCGAGCCTGCCGCGGAGGGCGATGATCTGCGCACTGGGTGTCTGCTGAACGGCTAGCTCCATGGTTCAATCTCCTCGTTGCGGAGCGCTGTGCTGAGGGTGGTTGGAGGACACCAGCGGCGTTGTGTCGGTGCCCCGCTGGAGCCGAGGGGCACTTGTGGGGAATGGCCGTCAGCCTGGGTGGCTGGCGAGGATGTCAAGGCCCGGTTCCTGGTCGCAGAAAGGCGGGCAGCCCGCAAGCTGCTCTCCGACTGGCTGGGTCGGCGCCTCATGGACCGGGAGCGCGGCGTCGGTGGATAGCCAAGAATGCATGAGCAGGACGGCCGAAGCGGCCCCCAGCGCTGATTTGATCAACATCGTTGTCAGTCCCTTTTCGCATCACTGCCGACATGGCTGTGGGCGTCATGATGCTAGCACCCGTCTCGCTCGTATTGGAAGGCGGGGTGGGGCAGGCGCTGTCGGCGGCGCTGCATCCCGATCGCGATCCGCTGGCCCTTGGCCGACCCGCGGCTGGTCGCTCCGCCTGTCCGTGCCGACTCCTGGCGGGCCTCTTGGCATGCTCTAATCGGCGGGCCGATACGAGGAAGAAGGGGATGATCGCCGCCTTCTCGATGCATTTCGATGCCATGGGTCGTGTTCCCGCGCTCGCTGTCCGCTTGGTAGGGATGGACTCAACTCGAAGGAAGTCGAGGGTGTATGGATTCGCTGTGTGATGTGTACAGTCGACGGGGTGGCCGCTCGGGTGAGCGGCGATCCTGGCAATTTGGCTGGCTGGTCGGTGTCGCCGGGCTGGTGTGTTGGGGGCAGGCACAGGGCGCCGCGCGCACCGAGGCCGATCAGATCGCGGGTCTGCTCGATCTGCTGGAGACCGAGACGCAGCTGGCCACCCGTAGCGGGATGAACGCCGACTTCGTCCCCGGGATGGCGACCATCCTGCTCGGTGACGAGATGCTGGCGCGCGGTGCGCGCACCGTCTGGGAGGCGCTGGCGCTGGTCCCGGGGATGAGCCCGGCGCTCGAGGTGACCGGTGAGCGACAGGTCCTCAGTCGTGGCGTCGGACACGGTTATGGCTCGGGCAACATCAAGGTGCTGCTCGACGGCATGTCGATGAACTCGACCCTGATGGCCACCGCCAATCCGGTGCTCAACATGCCCATCGAGCAGATCGAGCGCATCGAGGTGATTCGCGGGCCGGGTTCGTCGGTCCATGGCGAGTATGCCTTTGCCGGTGTGGTCAATGTCATCACGCGCACCCGAGAGCGCGTGCTCGGGGGCATGGCTGCAGAAGGCGGCGCTCAGGGTGTGACCGGGCGCTGGTTCTGGGAGGACCGGGCGCGTGATCTGGAGGTCTCGGTCAACCTGGCCGGCACCCAGGGCGATGGCGGCAAGGCGTGGGTCGAGCGCGATGCCCTCGACCCGCTCGGACTCGACGGGCTGTCGAATGCGCCGGGACCGGCCAATGCCGCGTTTCGCTATCGTGCCCTCCTCACTGATCTGCGCTGGGGCGCGAGCTTTGCCAAGCTGCGGCTGATCGACGACGCCAATGGCGATCATTTCGGCATCAACCATTTCCTCCCGCCCGACGACGGCAATCTGGCCGCGCGCCAGCGCTATGTGGCGCTGCAGCTGGGCCACCGGATGGCGCTCTCCGAGACGCTCGAACTCGAGCTGCGGGCCGAGGCCATCGAGCATGAACGTGATCGCGATCGATTGTTCGTCTTTCCTGCCGGCTATCTGGCCGATGAGGCGGTGTTCATGGATCAGGACTACCGCGAGCAGCGCTACGAGGCCGTCGCCGATCTCCATTGGTACGGGTTGGAGGGACACGCGCTGCTGCTCGGTCTGGAGGCGGCCCATGTCGAGATCGACGAGGCGAGCTGGGCGTGGTCGGGATTGCCGTTCGCGCTCGAGCCGGAATGGCTCGACACCGCCCGCTCGCGGCGGATCCTCAGTGCGCTGATACAGGACCAGTTCAACCTCGGCGAGCGGGTGATGCTGACCGCGACGCTGCGCTACGACGACTACAGCGACGTCGGCTCGCTGGTCAGTCCGCGGCTCGCTGCGGTCTGGCGGATCGACGCGTCGAACATCCTCAAGCTGCAGTACGCCCGTGCCTTCCGTCCGCCGACCTTCTACGAACTGGAATACGCCCCGGCAGGTGATCTGCACGCCGGCGAGATCGCCAGCTATGAGCTTGGCTATATCTTCAAGCGACCGACTTGGGAGGCGCGACTGATCCTCTTCCACTCCGATCTCACCCGCCCGATCCAGTTCGACGACCAGGGTCTCGACGGTTTCGTCAATGGACCGGATGCTCGGCTGCAGGGGGTCGAGCTGGAGTACCAGCACCGCTTCGGTGCTCGTTTCAAGATCGACGCCAACCTCTCGCTGGTCGATGCGCGTCGGCGTGACAGCGATGAGCCGCTGGCCGGCGGCGCCGACCTGCTGGCCAATCTCGCGCTGCTCTGGCGACCGCACGAGCGCTGGACCGCTGCATTGCAGCTGCGCCATGTCGGGCCGCGACATCGCGCCGAGCGCGATCCGCGCGATGCGGTCGATGCCAGTACCCAGCTCGACCTGACGCTGAGCTATCGCCAGGTCGGCGGTGGTCCCTTCCTGCACCTCGGGGTGAAGAACCTGACCGATACCGAGGTCTGGCTCCCCGACCAGCTCACCAGTTATGACGGCGTCGGGCTGGTCTATCCCGATGGCTATCCGACGCCGGGGCGGCGCTGGTGGCTGTCGGTCGGATACAGCTTCTGAGGGCGCTCCGATGTCGCGATGGCGCGTGCTCATCACTCCTCTTGCGCTCTGCTGGCCGCTGCTGCTGGGGGGCTGGCTGTATACCGGGCAGGCAATGGCCGAGCGGACCGGGCTGTGGCCGGAGGACGAGCAGCGATTGCGCGTCGGGTTGAAGCTCTTCCCCGCCTGTCTGGGGGCGCTCGAGGGGTTGGAGAGGCATCTCGGCGCGGGTGATGTGCTGCACGTGGTGGTGGTCTACGAAGGTGCGTTGGATACCGCGCGTCAGGCGGCCCAGGTGCTCGGGGGGGTTGCCACGGTGCGTGATCATCCACTGCGGGTCGAGACCCTGCCCGCCCACGAACTCGATGCCGAACGCTGGCGCCGGGGGCCGCCGGGGGCGATCTTCGTCGCCACCCCGGGTCTGTCGAGCGGACAGCTGCGCACCTGGTCGCGCGAGCACGGTGTGCTGGTATTCTCCCCCTTTGCCGGCGACGTCGAGCGTGGCGCCGTGGCCGGTCTGCACGTGGCCGACCGTATCCTGCCGCTGGTCAATCTCGGGCAGGCCGAGCGTGCCGGGATTCGGTTCCGCTCCTTCTTCCTGCAGGTGGCCAAGATCCATGAATAAAGGCGCAATGGTGATGCTGGGCCAGGCGTCGCTGAGATTCGAGCGAGTATTGGCGCTGATCTTCGCGCTGCTGGGTGCCACCATCATCGCCGTCAGCAGCGTCTACTGGATGTTCGCGCTCGAACCCCTGTTGCGCGAGCACTACGAGAGCCAGTCACGCGCCTTTGCCCAGGCCCAGGCCCCGGGACTCGAGCGGCTGCTCGACGGTACGGCCCGCCCCGAGTATCTGCGTGGCGAGCTGCAGGCGGCGCTCGATGCCATCCTGCTGCTCGAGGACCAGTCGACCGGCATCGCCTTCATCCATCGCATCGAGCTGGTGCTCGACTACGACATGCTGGATCTGCCCAAGGGGTGTCTCGACATGACGCGTGGCGACCTGGGCTGCGAGAGTTGCGTGCTGGTGCCGATCGCGCTCTATCACCCGCGCGACCATCTGCTCATCGGGGTGGTCCGGTTCTACGCCAATCCCGAGTTCCTGCAGCAGCTGATCGCCGGGGTGCGTGGCAAACTGCTGTGGGGTGCGGGGACAATGTTGGTGCTGATCACCCTGGCCTGGGTCGGTATCAGCCGCTTGCTGCGCCGCCTCGGCGAGAGCGAGTCCAACCTGCGCAATGTCTTCGAGGCGGCCTCTTTCCCGATGGTGCTCCACGAGCCGGGGCGGCGCAGCCTGTCGCGGGCCAACGAGGCGGCGCGCCGTTATCTCGCGCTGGAGGGGATGGCCGGCGATCTGAACAGTGAGGACTGGCGCTATCTGCTTGCCGCCGGACTGCCGAGCGGTGATGGCGAGCAGCGCGAGATGTGTATCCCGACCGAGGACGGCGAGTTGCGCTGGGCGCTGGTGTCGACGGTCGAGCTGCGCTTCTCGGGAGGTCAGGGGCGGCTGGTGTCGCTGGTCGATGTCACCCGACTGAAGGCGATCCAGGAGGAGCTGCGCGCGGCCTCCTTCACCGATGGGTTGACCGGCCTCTACAACCGCCGCTATCTGTTCTCGATGCTGGGCAAGGAGGTGGACATGTTCCACCGCTATCATCAGCCGCTGTCGATCTTTCTCTTCGATCTCGACGACTTCAAGAAGATCAACGATCAGTACGGCCATCCGGTGGGCGACGAGGTGCTGGTGCGGGTGGCCGAGGAGCTGCGCCAGTGCGTTCGCGAGGTCGATGTGATCGGGCGTTATGGTGGCGAGGAGTTCATGGTGATCCTGCCCCATGCCCATCTCTCGGCGGCCCGTGAGGTGGCCGAGCGGATCCGGGTGCAGGTCAGCGCGCTGGGGTGGCCGCAGGCGGGGTTGCGGGTGACCATCAGTGGCGGTGTGTGCGAGTTCAACGGCGTCTCCGTCGACGCCTTCGTCAAGCTCGCCGACGACAGCCTCTATCGGGCGAAGAAGGCGGGCAAGGATCAGGTCTTGACCGATATGTCGCCAACCGGGGTTGAATTGCTCGATCAACGCCCCGACATTGGGGGCGCTCGCCAGCATGGGCGAGACGGATGAACCGACCGTCAGTTACGTTTAAGGGAGATAGTCAATGAAACGCATGCCAGCCAGCGCTGTCGCCGGCGTCCTCGCCGTCGCGCTCGCCAGTGTCGCCTCCGCCGCCGAGCTCAAGCCCGAGGATCAGATCCAGTACCGTCAGGCCGGCTACAGCTTCATGGCTTGGAACATGGGTAAGATCAAGGCCAACCTCCAGGGTGACTTTGATCAGGGGCAGGTCGAGGCCGCGGCCAACGCCATCGCCGCGATCGCCAACTCGGGCATGGGCGCGCTCTACGGTCCCGGCACCGACAAGGACGTGGGCGACGTCGAGACCGACGTCAAGCCCGAGTTCTTCGAGAACATGGAAGAGGTCGGCAAGGTGGCGCGTAACTTCATCGCCGCCGCCAACAACATGGCCGAGGTCGCCGCCGCTGGCGATCAGGCCGCGGTGCAGGATGCCTTCGGCAAGCTCGGCCAGAGCTGCAAGTCCTGTCACGACAAGTTCCGCGCCGACGACTGATCGCCCGGCCCGGGTCCGGTGACGGACCCATGGAACGACGAGGCCGCCTCCGGGCGGCCTCTTGCGTTATCGCCTCACCAGGCCGGGATGCTGCCCGGCGGTGGTGGCGGTGGCGGGGCGGGCAAGAGCCCGCCGGCGGCGATCCACACCACCAGTGCCGCGACCAGCAGCGCGAACACCAGGGCGATCGGTCCACCGCCGCGCGCCGAGGGGATGGCGGGGTCGTCGACCTCCTTGGCGCCGTTGATCATCGGGATGACCAGGTTGTTCTTGCGCACCAGGGCGTAGAACAGCATCGCCGCCACGTGCAGCGAGACCAGCGCGATGATCAGCCAGTAGGCCTGGCGGTGCAGCCCGATCAGCCAGTCGCTGACGTCCTTGGAGACCAGCGGGTAGAGCGGTCCCTCGAAGGCGATGTCGTCGTTGCCGAACAGGCCGGTGAGGGTCTGGATGGCGAGGATGCCGAGCAGCACCAGCACCGAGACCGCGCCGAGCGGGTTGTGGCCGACGCCGTGCCAGCGTCCACGCAGGTAGTCGAGCACCGCGCGCGGGCCGCGCACGAACTGGCTGAAGCGGGCATAGGTCGAGCCGACCACCCCCCAGGTGACGCGAAAGGCGATCAGACCGGCGATCGCCAGCCCGATCCAGCCGTGCCAGGTCATCAGGTTGCCGCCGATCTCGCCGGTGACGTAGGCCGCCACCACCAGCACGAACAGCAGCCAGTGCACGGCCCGGGTCGGCAGATCCCAGAGCCGGATACGGTATGCTTGCATGATGATCGATCCATGGTTCGGTTGAGTCCGGGACGTGATCGGTCACGACCCGGATAAGGGCCGTCGCGCCTCGGGCGGCGACGGTTCCGGACGGCGGGCGCTGACGATCGTCGTTGCGCGCGCTGGCCGCGCGGCGGGACAATCCCGGCACGGGCTCGCGGCCCGCCCGCCGCGGGGTTCGACGCCCGCGCTCGCCATCAGTTTCACCCACCGGGCCGAACCCTGCCAAGCACGCCCCGGCGGACAATCGCTTTTTTCGGAGACACGACCCAATGACCCCAGCAGTGGTGCTGCTCAGCGGTGGCCTCGACTCGACCACCGTGCTTGCGATCGCCAAGGACCAGGGCTTCGCCCCCCATGCGCTGTCGTTTCGCTATGGTCAGCGCCATGGCTGCGAGCTCGACGCCGCCGCGCGGGTGGCCGCGCAGCTCGGGGTGGTCGAGCATGTGATCGCCGATATCGATCTGCGTCGTTTCGGCGGCTCGGCGCTGACCGCCGACATCGCGGTGCCCAAGGGGCGCTCCGCGGAGGAGATGGACTCGGCGATCCCGGTCACCTATGTCCCGGCGCGCAACACGGTGTTTCTCTCCTTCGCCCTGGCCTGGGCCGAGACCCTGGGGGCGAGCGACATCTTCATCGGTGTCAACGCCCTCGACTACTCCGGCTATCCCGACTGTCGCCCCGAGTACATCGCCGCTTACGAGCAGATGGCCAACCTCGCCACCGTCGCCGGGGTCGAGGGGCGTCAGCGGTTGCGGATCCACACCCCGCTGATCGACCTGACCAAGGCCGGGATCATCCAGCGCGGACTGGCGCTCGGCGTCGACTACGCCCTCACCTCCAGCTGCTACGACCCCGACGCGCACGGCCGTCCCTGCGGCGGCTGCGATTCCTGCCTGCTGCGCGCCAAGGGCTTCGCCGAGGCCGGGGTCGCCGATCCACTGCTCAACCGATTCGAGAACCCATGACCGAACGTCTTCTCCATGTCGCCGCCGCCCCCTTCGAGGCGGCCCGTCACGTCTCCGTGCTGCCTGCCGAGCACCGTTGCCGCGCGCTCCACGGCCACAGCTTCCTCGCCCGGGTGCGCACCGAGCTGGCGCCCGGCTGGGCGCCCTTTGCCGGCGCCGAGACCGACACGCTGCGCGAGCGTCTCGCCGAGGCGGTCGCGCCGCTCGACTATGCCGATCTCAACACCCGGCTGCGGGTGCCCACCGACGAGAACCTGGCGCGCTGGGTGCGCGATCATCTCGCCCTCGACGGGGTCGAATCGGTCGGTATCCACAGTACCCGCGACCAGGGCGTCGACCTCGATGCCGACGGCCATTGCCATCTGTGGCGACGCTTCCGTTTCGAGTCCGCCCACCAGCTGCCCAACGTCCCCGAGGGGCACCAATGCGGGCGGATGCACGGTCACGGCTTCGAGGTCATCCTCCATGCCGACCAGACCCTGGCCGAGGACCAGGACATGGGTGTCGACTACGACTGTATCGACGCCCTCTGGGCGCCGCTCGGCGCCACCCTCGATCATGCCTGTCTCAACGACATCCCCGGGCTCGAGAACCCCACCAGCGAGATGCTCGCCGCCTGGATCTGGGCGCGGCTCAAGCCCGAGTTCGCGCCGCTGTCCTGGGTCAGCGTCTACGAGACGGCGACCGCCGGCTGCCAGTTCGACGGTAGCAGCTACCGGATCTGGAAGGAGCAGCGTTTCGAGAGCGCGCTCAGCCTGAGCGCCGCGCCCGAGGGCGATGCGCGCCGTCGGCTGCACGGTCACAGCTATCTGCTGCGGTTGCATCTGTGTGCGCCGCTCGATCGGGTGATGGGCTGGACGGTCGACTACGGCGACGTCAAGCGGCTGTTCAAGCCGGTCTATGCGCGGCTCGACCATCACCGTCTCGACACCCTGCCGGGGATCGATCAGGCCGCGCCGGGCGCGCTGGCGCGCTGGATCCGCGCCGAGGTCGGCGATGCGCTGCCCGCGCTCGATCGGATCGACCTGCACCAGACCCCGGGTTGTGGCGCGGTGCTCAGCTGGGGGCCGCAGGGCCCGGCGCTGCCGGTATGAGCTACGCGGTCAAGGAGGTCTTCTACACCCTCCAGGGCGAGGGCGCCCAGGCCGGGCGCGCGGCGGTGTTCTGTCGCTTCGCCGGTTGCAACCTGTGGTCGGGGCTGGAGCGCGATCGCGCCACCGCCCGGTGTCGCTTCTGCGATACCGATTTTCGCGGCACCGATGGCGCCGGCGGCGGGTATTTCGTCGACGCCGAGCGACTCGCCGCGCACATCGCCGCGTGCTGGCCGCGCGATGCCGACCCTGAGGCCATCCCTTATGTGGTGTGTACCGGCGGCGAGCCGGCGCTGCAGCTCGATGTCGCCCTGATCGCGGCACTGCACGCGCATGGCTTCGAGGTTGGCGTCGAGAGCAACGGCACCCTGGCACTGCCGGCGGGGATCGACTGGGTCTGTATCAGCCCCAAGGCCGGGACCGAGCTGATGGTGCGCCGTGGCGACGAACTCAAGCTGGTCTATCCGCAGCCCGGCGCCGAGCCCGAGCGCTATGTCGGACTCGCCTTCGAGCACCGTATCCTCCAGCCGCTCGACGACGCCGAGCGCGCGGCCCACACCGAGGCCGCCGCCGCTCACTGCCTCGCCGATCCGCGCTGGCGGCTCGGCATCCAGATGCACAAGCTCGTCGGGCTGCCCTGAGGTCGGCCGCCAGCCGCCAGCGGATTGAACCGCAAAGCCGCAAAGGGCGCGCAGGGATTCAAGCTGCCAGCCATCAGCGGCCAGCCGCCAGTGGATGGTCGGCGTCGACGATAGCGCCACTCCCCATTCGCTGTCAGCGACCGGTTGGCGTGCGTTTCCGACCAACACTCGAAGACAGGCAGTCACTGGCGGCTGGAGGCTGATCGCTGGAAGCTGCTTTGAACCGCAAAG
>NZ_RHFJ01000056.1:0-19579 GCF_003718675.1 Marichromatium sp. AB32 | reverse complement strand
GGTCGCTGATCGCTGGCAGCTTGAATCCCTTGGCGCCCTTTGTGTCTTTGCGGTTCAATCCCTGGCCGCTGGCCGCTGGCCGCTGGCCGCTGGCCGCTGGCCGCTGGCCGCTGGCCGCTGGCCGCTGATAGAGTGTCCCCACCGAAGAAACTGCTCTGTGGAGGGATCGCCGATGTCGGCTGCGCTGATGATCCGGCGGGGGTTGGTGGTGCTGGCGCTCGCCGGCGCCGTGGTGCTCGGGTTCCGGTTGGTGGAGGATCTCGGGCAGCTGCAGCGGCTCGAGGGCGATCGTGCCGAGCTGCGTCACGCCCGCTATGGCATGCTCGACACCGAGCAGTGGACCCGGCGGTTGAGCGCCGTGCTCGCCGAGCGCATCGCCGACTTCGAACTCGACGAGCGCACCCGGCCGCGCGTCCTCGCCACCCTGACCGAGGCGATCAAGGCGCTGATCGGCGAGATCGAGCGCCAGTTGTCGCTCAACGCGCCGCCCCGTGGCGGTGACTGGCTGACCCAGCTCCAGGGCACGCTGCACCAGCAGTTGCAGTCGCGGCTGATCGACTTCGACGCCCTGCGCGCCCAGGCGCCACGCTATGCCGAGCGGCTGCTCGCGGCGCTCGAGGGGCCGGGCACCGAGGCGGCGATCCGCGCCGAGCTGCTGGGGCTGCTCACCGCCGCCACACCCACCGAGGTCGAGCACTCGCCGGTGCTGAAGGCCCTGCTCGAGCGCCATGGCTGTGCCGAGGTCGGGGCCTGCGCCGCCGCGCTCGAGCGCGAGGCGGCGGCGTTGCGTCCGGCGATCGACCAGCAACTCGGCGTGCTGATCGGTCTCGCCGCGCTGATCTTCGCGCTGGTCGCCTGGGGACGGGTGCAGGAGCGCCGGGTCGACGGTTTCGCGCTGGGCGCCGCGATCGCCATCACCCTGGTCCTGCTGCTTACCGCGCTGTTCAGTCCGATGCTCACGATCGAGGCGCGTGTCGACCGGCTCGGTCTCGAGTTCCTCGGTGAGTCGGTGGTGTTCACCGATCAGGTGCTCTACTACCAGTCCAAGAGTCTGTTCCAGGTGGTCGAGATCCTGATCCGCGCCGGGGGGGCGGACCTGTGGCTGGTGGCGTTGCTGATCACCCTGTTCAGCGTCGTCTTCCCCGCGCTCAAGCTGCTCGCCACCCTGGTCTATCATCGCGCCGCCGGCGCGCCGGTCGCGGCACCGGTGCGCTTCTTCGCGCTGCGTTCGGGCAAGTGGTCGATGGCCGATGTGCTGGTGGTGGCGCTGTTCATGGCCTATCTCGGCTTCGACGCGCTGGTGGCCAATCAGCTCGACACCCTGGGCGCCACCGAGGCGACCGTGCTCACCACCAATGGCACCGCGCTCGCGCCCGGTTTCTATCTGTTCCTCGCCTTCGTGCTCGCCAACCTGGTGTTGTCGAGCCTGATCGAGCGTGGCGCCGGGGAGCGGCGGCGATGAGTCGGCGCTGGGGTCTGGTGTTTGCAGCGGCGCTGCTGATCCCGATGGTCGTGGCGGCCGACGGCGAGTGGCGCGCCGGGCTCTCCGCTGGCGGCGAGGTGCGCGTCGAGCCGGAGACGCGTCGTGCCTGGCGGGTGGGCGAGGACGGTGAGCGTCGGCCGCTGTGGGACGGGGTGCATCGGCTCGAGGACGGCTCGGTGGTGATCGTGCGCGAGGGCACCGTGGTGCCGAGCGCGTCGATGCAGCAGCAGTGGTCGACGGATGTGCCGATGACCGACGAGGCGGCGGTGGCGACACCCTCGGACTGTGATGCGCTGGTCGAGCAGGTCTGTGGTCCGGCCGCCGGCTGTCTGCGCTCCGAGTCCTGCCGGCTAGCGCTGGAGCTGCGCGCGCTGGCGCTGGACGAGGCGCGCGCCGAGGGCGATGCCACTGAGACCCGGGCGCAGTGTCGTGAGGCGCTGGCCGAAGGGCGACTGGGGCGCTGCGGCGATTGAGTGCACCTCAGGGCAGGATCAGGGTCATCCCGGGGGTGAGCCGGTCGGGGTCGTCGAGCAGGTGGCGGTTGCCCGCGAACAGGCGTTGCCAGCGCCCCTCGGTGCCGTAGACGCGCCGGCTGATCAGTGCCAGCGAGTCGTTCTCCTCGACCCGATAGAGACCGCGCGCGTCGGTCAACACGGCGAGTAGCGCCTGATCGAGCTGGAGCTGGGTGCGGGCGCCGGCGACCTCGATCTTCCGTCCCGCGCCACGCGCCGGCTGTTGCAGGGTCTCGACGAGCACCCGGTAGGAGGTCGCCGCGGCCGCGCGCGCCTCGTCGATCTCCAGGGTGCCGCCGAGCGCCGGCGGCAGCCGCCGCAGCAGCTGGTCGAGCCGGTGGGCGTCGGTGCGTGCCTCGTCGAGTGCGGCGCTGGCGTCGAGATGCGCTTGCGATTGGGCACGTAGCGCCTCGCCGAGTGCGGCGCGGGCGTCCTCGCTCCTGGCCAGCTCCTGGCGCAGCCGTTCGAGGGTCTGGGTGCTGGTGGCGAGACGGCGCTCGGCCTCCATCCGCGCCTGATCGGCGGCCTTGCGCGCACCGGCCGACTCGCGCAGCTTGTCCTGCATGCCGGCGATATGGGTCTCCAGCTCCTCGATGCGCGAGGGCGGGGCGACGGGCTCGGCGGTGGTGAGGACGGCGGGCTCGGCGACCGCGCGGGTCGCGCTGCACAGAGCGAGGGCGAGGACGAGGTTACGCAAGGCGATCAACTCCATCCGGCGAGTCGGGACTGTCACCGCCGCCACCGTCCCTGGTGGTGGCGGTGCCGGGGGGCGGTGCGCTGGGCAGCCGAACCCCGGGGCGTGGCGACCGCGTCAGTCGACGCTGGGCAGCCCGGCGAGGGCCATCGCGACCTCGCTCTCGGCATAGTCGAGGTCCTTGAGCTTGCCGCCGAGATAGTCGGTGTAGGCCTGCATGTCGAAGTTACCGTGACCGCTGAGGTTGAACAGGATGGTCTTCGACTCACCCGACTCACGGCACTTCTCGGCCTCGTGGATCGCGGCGCGCACCGCGTGGTTGGACTCGGGCGCGGGCAGGATGCTCTCGGCCTTGGCGAACTGCAGTCCGGCGGCGAAGCACTCGAGCTGATTGTAGGAGCGCGGGTCGATGTGGCCAAGTTCGGTGAGGTGGCTGACCAGCGGCGCCATGCCGTGATAGCGCAGCCCGCCGGCGTGGAAGCCCGGGGGCACGAAGCTCGCGCCGAGGGTGTGCATCTTGCAGATCGGCGAGATCTGGGCGGTGTCGCCGTAGTCGTAGGCGAACTTGCCCTTGGTGAGCGAGGGACAGGCCGAGGGCTCGACGGCGATGCACTCGACCTTGCGTCCGCCGCGCAGGTGGTCGCCGATGAAGGGGAAGGCGATGCCGGCGAAGTTGCTGCCGCCGCCGGTGCAGCCGATGACCATGTCGGGCTCGGCGTCGGCCATCTCGAGTTGCTTCTGCGCCTCGAGCCCGATCACCGTCTGGTGCAGCAGGACGTGGTTGAGCACGCTGCCGAGGGCGTACTTGGTGTCGTCGTTCTGCGCGGCCAGCTCGACCGCTTCGCTGATCGCCATGCCGAGGCTGCCGGTGTTGTCCGGGGTGTCGGCAAGGATCTTGCGGCCGCACTCGGTGGTGTCGCTGGGGCTGGCGATGCAGCGGGCGCCGAAGGCCTCCATGAAGGCACGACGGTAGGGCTTCTGGTTGAAGCTCACCTTGACCATGTAGACCAGCACCTCGAGCCCGAACATCGACCCGGCGAGCGACAGCGACGAGCCCCATTGGCCGGCGCCGGTCTCGGTGGTGAGCCGCTTGACGCCCTCGATCTTGTTGTAGAAGGCCTGGGCGACGGCGGAGTTGGCCTTGTGGCTGCCGGTGGGGCTGACGCCCTCGTACTTGTAGAAGATCTTGGCCGGGGTATCGAGCGCCTGCTCCAGTCGACGGGCACGGTAGAGCGGCGAGGGGCGCCACTGCCGCAGCACCTCGCGCACCGGACCGGGGATCTCGATCTCGCGCTCGGTGCTCATCTCCTGCTCGATCACGCCGCGCGGGAAGATCACCTCCAGCTCGTCGGCGCTCAACGGCTGCCGGGTGACCGGGTTGAGCGGGGGATACATCGGTTCCGGCAGATCGGCGTTGATGTTGTACCAGAAGCGGGGCAGGTGCTGCTCATCGAGCAGGTACTTGACTGGGTCGCTCATGCTGTCGTCTGACCTCGGTGATGGATGGGGCGGCCGATGGCGAATCCGCCGCGCTCTCGTTCGCTCGCGACGCGCGGGTGGTCGCGCGCTTGGGTTTTCTGGTTGCGGAGGGATGCCCCGGATGACGCGATCCCCGGAATGACGGGGGATGGTGGCGCAAAAGCGCGCGGCGCGCGTTGCCTGACATCAATCGGGGGGCGAAATTCCGCCGCATGGCGGGGCGATTGATCGCTGCGACGGCGTTCCGGGGTCGTCCGGCTGGAGGCGTCGCGTCATGCCGGTCGGCGTGGGTGTCGCGCCCGGCCTCTGGGGTTCCGCGCGGTCATGATACCGCGCGATCGTGTGCGGGGTCGAAGCGTGTGTCCGTCCCCGGGTGGCTAGTGGCCCCAGCAGGCGGCGGCGTCGCGGCTGGCGTCGCTGCCGACGCGACGCTGGCCGACGTGGTTGAGGGTGAGGGTGCCGCAGGCGTCGCCGCTCATGGTGCCGGTGGGCACCGCCTCGAGCTGGAAGCCCTGGGCGCCGCTGCGGGCGTTGTCGTAGCCGATGCTGTAGTAGGCGCCGCCGCTCGCCGGTACCTGGGTGATCGGCAGCGTGGGCAGACTGGCGCCGTCGAGATAGCTGCTGCGCTTGGCGTAGTGACGCTCCAGGAACTGGGCGTTCTGCAGCAGTGCGGTCTTGGCCTCGGCGCGATAGGAGCGCTCGATGTAGATGCGGTAGCTCGGCAGCGCGACGGCGGCGAGGATGGCGACGATGGCCACGGTGATCATCAGCTCGATCAGGGTGAAGCCGTGGGGCCGGGTGTTCTTGGTCTGGTGCATGGTGATGGTGTCGTTGCACCGACCGGGCGCGCGCCCGGTCGGGTGGATGGGTCAGAGGAGCTGGCGCCAGTCGATACGGTGCATCTGGCCCCCGTAGGGCGGCTGGCCCTGCTTCCTCGGGATGTCGTCGGGATCGGCGTTGCCGGTCGAGCTGGCGGTGTAGGTGACGACGTGTCCGCTCTCGTCGCGCATCAGCAAGGCGCCCTTGGTGAAGCCGCTCTGCGGGTCGAGCACCACGCCGATCACCGGGCTGCCGTCGTCGCCGCCGACCCGGTCGCCCGAGTCGAAGCTGCCGTCGTCGTTGATGTCGTAGAGCGAGGCCCCATCGGGGAGGTCGCCGGTGATCAGCGAGAAGGTGTAGTCGGTCTTGTGACCGCCACGGTCGCAGGGGTCGTTCGAGGGGGTCTTGGTGATGAAGGTCACCCAGCTGGTCGCCTCGCTGAACTGCTGCACATTGGGCATGTAGTCGAAGCGCTCGGCGGGGTTGCTCCCGTCGTGGTCGAGGTCCAGATACCAGCCACGGTCGTCCATCCAGCTCACCGTGCCCTGGGCGGTGAAGGTCTTCACCCGGCGCCCGTCCTTGACGGTCTCGGTGGTGCGCCGTGCGATGAGATCGGCGCGCTCGAGTCCGGCGCGCCCCTCGTCCTTGTCGAAGATGACATAGAAGCTCTGCTGCTGGGTGTCGGTGATGTCGGTCTGGGAGAGATAGCGCCCGGTGCCGACATAGACGATCACGCCCCCGCCCTCGGGTGAGGTGACGACCGCCGGGCGGGCGGTGATCGGCTGGCGCGCGCCGTCCTCGTCGGTGGCGATGAACAGCGGCGCCGGGGTGCCGCCGGCGTCGGTGGCCACCGCCCAGTCGCCGTCGGACTCGCGCTCCAGCTTCCACAGGTTGCCCTGGAGGTCGCCGACATAGATGCGGTCGACGATGCCGTCGTTGTTGGCGTCATGGAGCGCCGGGGAGGACAGGCCGTTGTCGCCGGCGGTTGCGGGCAGGGTGATCTTCTCGCGATCGGACTTGCCGCCGAGCGAGACCAGATAGAGCACCGCGCGCCCGTTGTCGCTGTTGTAGCCGTTGCCGAAGATCAGTGCCCAGTGATCGGGAGCGGTGGCGGCGATCTGCGGGGCGCTGTAGGTCAGTCCGAGATCGCGGTCGTCGGCGTCGGTGAACTCCCAGATCACGTCGTCGGCGTCGAACGTCTCGGGATCGCTGACGTCGAGTAGGAAGACGCCCCGCCCGCCGCCGCCCAGCGCGCCGGCGAGATAGGTGCGCCAGGCGTCACCGACATGGGCGTCGCCGAGGGTGAGCGGACCGTCGACGAAGGGTCGATGCTGATAATTGATCTCGGGCAGCGCGTCGAGGTCGTGATAGACGGCGTAGGGGACATAGGCGAACAGCTCACGGCCCGAGGCCGGATCGTCGAGATCGGCGCGGAAGCCGTGCAGCATGCCGTCGTTGGCGCCGACATAGAGCATCGGCAGGCGTCGCTCCTTGGCGCGCAGATAGGCCGCGTAGCCGTCCTTGCCGCTGACCCCGGAGCTGGTGGCGCCATAGCCCTGATCGGTGGCGCCGCTGTAGATCGGGTCGGCATTGAGCACGTCGCCGAGCTGGCTGGTGGCGCGGTCGCGCAGGGTGGCGTCGTGGATGCGGCCATAGCGTGGCTGTTCGTCGGCAGCGGGGTCATGATAGCTGCCGACGCCGTTGCAGCTACTCGCCTGCAGGGCGACGCCGAGGGTGTCGGCGGTGGTCTCCACGACCCGGAAGCGTCCGTTGTAGTGCGGCGAGTCCACCGGCCCCTGGTCGTCCTCGACCTGCACCCCGGTGATCACCACCTGGTCGCCGGTGCTGAAGGGGTGTCCCTTGACCGTGAAGGTGGCGAGGGTGTCGCCCGAGGATCTCGAGCAGTCGGCTCCCTCGATGCGCCCGTCGCCGCGCAGCCAGGCCAGTCGTCGCGTGCAGTCGGCGCCGAGTGTCGCGCCCAGGGCGCCGTTGCAGCGGTCGAAGGCGGTGGCGCCGGCGGCGCCGTTGGTGGTGAAGATGCGGCGCGCGTAAGGGGCAGGCAGGCGTTGGGAGGCGCGCCATAGCTCGGCGTCCTCGCGCGCCGGGCTGGTGGCGACGACATCGCCGCTCCAGTCGGCATTGAAGCTGGCGGTGAAGATGGCCGTCCCGGCATCGTTGAGCCACTCACCGTTGGCCGTCGGGGTGGCATAGGTGCCCGAGTCGGTGGTCGAACTGATCGCGCCGATGATCTCCTCGAAGGCCGCGGTGAGCGAGGCGGGGTCCTCGGCGCTGTAGAAACGGCCGCGACTGTTGATCGCTGCGTGCCACAGGTCGTAGACCTTGAGTGGATCGTAGGAGCGGATCTCGAAGCTCGGCCAGGACTTGCTGCCCGCGAGCAGCGCCTGGTAGTCGCCGCCGTAGGTGCTGCCGCCCCAGGCGGGGTCGATCATGCTCGCCCCCAGCCCCAGGCCGACGGTGAAGTTGGTCATGTGCTGCCAGGTCGCCGGGTCGTTCCTGGGGTTCCAGTAGCGCGTCTCCTCGTCGCCCTGGGTGTCGAACTCGAACACTGGCACCTTGTCGCAGGTGGCGCCGGTGCAGTCGGGCTGGCGATCGCCCGATCCCCGGCGCAGGTCCGTTGCCCAGTAGTAGAAGGCGAGATCGCTGATCGTCGCCGAGTACATCGCGTCCTCGTAGGGCGGCCGGGCTTGGTACTTGGTGCCGTCCGGCAGCGTCCAGTTGCGGTTGGTGGCGTTGGTGGCGCCAGAGAAATTGTTGCCGTGGCCCTCGTCTTTGGAGTTCCAGATGCCGTCGGTCATCATGATGTGAAAGTTGCGCCGACAGCCGTGGGATTCGCGGTTTCGCCCCGATGACGAGTCCTCGTAGGGCGCGCTGGTGGTGAAGTAGTCGCCGGCGCGCTGCATCGCCGGGCGCAGCGGGGTGCCGCCATTGGTCTGGATCTGGGAGACCCAGTCGAAGAAGTTCTCGCGGTGGGTGCCGCTGAAGGTGTCGATGCGGTTGTCGCCACGCCGGAATTGCTGGCGCGTGCCACGACAGTTGCTGTAGCTGTCGAGCGGGCATTGATTGAGCGTCTGCCAGGCGACGCGCGCGCTGTCGTCGAGCCGTGCGAAGCTCAGGGTCGCCGCGGTCATGGTGGCGAGGTTGCGCGAGCGATAGAAGGCGTACCAGTTGGCGAAGTTCCGTCGCTCGTCGCTGCCGTCGGGGCCGGAGTCCTCGTCGACCTGAACCAGGGTGTAGCAGTCGTTGTCGTCGAGCTCGCCGTTGCAGCGCCGGTTGCCCGGCTCGAAGCGGTAGTAGTAGGCACGAACGTCATTGCTCCATCTGCCACCGTAATCGTCGTCGTCGTCGTCGTCGTCGTCGTCGCCGTATCGCCTGACATAGACCTCGTCCGAGTAATGCGGCATCCAGCTCTCCTCGAGCCGGTTGCCGTAGCGCCACGACAGCCTCCGCGTCGGGCGATAGTTGTCGGTCAGGTCGCGTGTGCCGTGGTCCGGCTCGTAGCCGTTGCGGTAGGCGGTGGCGAGTGCCCGCTCCGGGGTCGATGTATCGCTCGACGAGGGCAGGGGGTTGCCGTCGCTATCGCTCGGCGGGGTATAGAGGGTCTCGGGATCGTAATAGATGCCGTTGTAGTCGCTCGACTTGAAGTAGCGCTCCTCGAAGTCCTCGCTATCGCGCTGATCCGGTGCATAGCCGTAGCTCATGCTGCCCGAGTCGTCGATGGTCAGCAGGATATTGGGCTCGACGCCGGCGCTGATGAGGAAGGGCGGGATGTCGGAGATCTCGATCGCCGGTGCCGCCGTGGCCGCCAGCAGCAGTCCGAGCAGCAGCCCGCGGAATCGTTGTGGGGATCGCCTACGCATGCTCACTCCAATCGATACAGGCTCTGCAGGATGACCACCGAGGCGGGGTCGGCACCGACCCCGCGCGCGCTGACCCGGTAGTAGGCGCACTGTCTGGTGCCTCCCGGTTCGCACGGGGCCTCGGAGAGTCGCTCGATGACGTAACGGGGCTGTTCGGCGAGACCGTCGAGCGCGGTGCTCACGCTGACCACCTGGGTCTGGCCCCAGTTGAAGCGATCGCGCCGGTAGGCGGGCGTGTTGTCGGCATCGTAGGCGATGGTGTGGTCCTGCTCGAACTGGTCTCGGTCACTGATGGTGTCGGCCATCAATGCCTGATCGGCTGCGCGCAGCGCCGCCTCGGCGGCCTGGAAGGCGAGGTCGTGGTTGCGGATGCTGGTGCTCATCCGCTCCTGCTGGGTGTTTTGTACGGCGCTGGTGGTGCCGATCAGGGCGAGCACGGTGAGGAAGATCAGGGCGATGATCAGTACCGCGCCGCGTTGTCGGTGTTGGAGAGGATTTGGGCTCATGGCTGGATCAGGCGGTTTCTCACCGCGATGGTGCCGCTGACGATGCGATCGTCGAGCGTCCCGTCGAGGTCGTTGGTCGGGGTCAGGGTGAGGGTGAGGCGGATGGCGAGGACCCGTCTCCAGTCCTCGGCGCGCGCGCTCGCCGTGGTGGCGCTGCTGACCTGATCGGCGCGGACGTAGCGATCGACACTCTTGTCCGCGTCATCATCGATCCCGTAGAGGATCTGCAGGTCGGAGACGCCCTCGACGAGTTCGGTGTCCGTGCCGTCCTGGCGCACCATCAGCGCGGGCTCGCCTTCGTCGTTGGTGCCGACGAAATAGCTGTGGGCGATCAGCGGATAGAGCCTGGGGGTGGCGGTATCGCTGCCGAAGCCGCAGGCGGTGGTCGAGTCCGACACCAGGGTCAGGGTGGTCGTAGCGCCCGTCGCGCAACCGGCGCTCGGGTCGGTGGAGGTCACCGCGAAGGTCTCGGTGAAATAGGGGCTGGTGGCGATCCAGGTCTGGCCGGCCAGGGGGGAGTGGGTGGGCTGACACGCCAGGGTGAAACGCGCCGCGCCGGCGCCGCCCTGGCAGGCGGTGTCGAGCACGAATGCATGATCGGTATCGGCGCGCACCAGATGAAGCACGTCTCCGCCCGTACGCCCGCTCATGGTGATGGTGTCGTGCTCGTCGTCGAGTCCGTGCAGTGGGTTGGCGATGTCGGTGGTCTCGGGCGGCCAGCTCGCGGGGGCGCTGTCGAGCTGGTAGCCACCGGTGTAGCCGGCCATGCGCACGTCGCGGGTCAGCGCGAGGAAGGCGTAGCGCGCGTCCTCCTGGAGCATCGCCAGGGTCTGGGTGGTGCGCTGGGTGGTGCGGGTACTGACCATCACCGCGCCGAGCGCGGCGATCATCATCAGGCTGATGGTGGAGGCGATCATCAGCTCGATCAGACTGAAGCCGCGTTGACGGATCATGGCGTGGGCTCCGGCAGCAGGGTCTCGGTGGCGAAGCTGACCCACTCCAGCGTCGGGTCGGTCTCGGCGCTGGTCGGCAATCGCGTCTCGCGCCAGCGCAGCGTGATCGCGACCTTGTCGCCGTCGAGGGTGATCCGGCCCTCGCCGCTCGGCAGGTCGGCGGCGAGGGCCTGTTTCCAGCGCTGCAGGTCCTGGGCGCTGACCGAGGTGCCGGAGACGCTGTCGGTGAATCCGGTGGCATAGCTCGCGCGCTCGGCGCGATTGGCGCGCATCGACTCGATGATGTCGTGGGCGTGCAGGGTGGCATAGCTGCGCTGCAGCGCGCCGAGGTTGCTCTTCATGGTCAGCGCCTGCAGCGCGCCGAAGCCGAGCAGCCCGACGGCGAGCACGACCATGGTCACCAGCACCTCGATCAGGGTCAGGCCGCGCTGGCGGCGACCGATGCGTGGGTATCTAGCCATCACAGCCCTCGTCGAGTCGTACCTGGCCGGTGCGCTTGACCCGCAGACAACGCTGCTCGCCGTCGGTGACCCGGATGGTGAAGCGGGTCTCGGCGGCCTCGCCCAACGGTGGGGTGAAGACGATCGGGTCGCCGCCGCTGGCGGTGAGGGTGGCGGCCCCGAACGGGCGCACCACCTTGAGCAGACGGTCGTCGGCCCGCCCGTCACCGTCGATGTCGGTCTTGACGCCGGTGGCGTCGGCATCGTCACGCACGAACACCAGCCAGCCGTCAGCCCAGTCGGTGGTGATGGTGCAGGTTGGCTGATCGGCATCGGCGTCGCCGGTCGCGCAGACGGCGACGGTCTGGCCCCGGCTCAGCGACTCGACCCGGGCCTGCTGGAGGCTGGCGCTGAGGCTGTTGGTGAGGCCGGTGAGTCGCGAGTCCTGCAGCAGGTGCTGGAAACCGGGGACGGCCAGCGAGAGCAGGATGACGGCGATGGCCAGGGTCACCATCAGCTCGATCAGGGTCACGCCACGAAGACGACGGGCCGCTGTCATCGATGTTCTGGGTGCGGCCACGTCGGTTGCTGAGGCCGGCCGGTGGCGGGGAACGGGAGGGACTGCTGACGACTGGGCATCGGGTTCCTTGCTGCTCCTTGCGCAACCGGGGCGTCCAGGTGTCCCGGTATCTGGGCTTTCATTGTACACGGCGTTGATATCGGTGGTGAATTGTGCGTCCGCGGGGTTGATCCGCGCCATTCGAGGCGGTCGCACCGGGTAGCCCCGGTGTCTTTGTGTCGTGGGTCGCGCGCTCGATCGTCAAGCATGGAAGCATGACGGATGAGACGAGGCGCGTCTGCAGGATGGATAAGGTTTCGGACATCGGCGCGCGCGCCGATGTCCGCGGGCGGCTCAGCGCAGCGAGTGCATATAGGCGACCAGGTCGGCCAGTTCCTGCGGCGTCAGCTCGGTCTTGGGCATCTGCGCGCCGGGCAGGGTGGCGGTGGGATCGAGCAGGTAGTCGCGCAGCCACTGCGCGCTGCGCTCGGCGCCGACTTGGTCGAGCGTGCCGCCGAGTGCGGCCATGGGGCCGGACTCGCCGCCCAGGGTGTGGCAGAGGTTGCACATCTTGGCCTCGTAGACCTGGGCGCCGCGTGCGGCGTCGCCGCTCGGGTCGGCCAGGGCGGTGGCGCTCAACAGCGTGGCGCCGATCAGTAGCGGGATGGCACGGACGGACATCTTCACTCCTCGTTCGTGGTGGTGGGAAGGGCGTCGCCGGCGAGGTGTGCGCGCAGATCCTTGTGGCCGACGTGGGGGTGGCAGTCGGCGCAGCTCAGGGCGTTGTCCGGCGCGAAATAGGTGCGGTGTCCGAAGGCCGCGGCCGGGCTCTGCTCGGGGGCGTGTTCGAGTGCGGCGTGACAGTTCAGGCAGGCCGAGTCGTAGAGGAAGTCGTTGCGTTGCTCGAGGCTGGCGATCCAGTCGGGCTCGAAGACGAGCGAGACCACCTGTCCCCAGCCGGCCTTGAGACCGAACAGTCCCTTCTGCACGAAATAATTGGCGGGGCTGTCGTGGGGCAGGTGGCAGTCGGCGCAGTCGGCCCGCAGTCCCTGGGGGTTCTGGCCGCCGTGGACGTCCTGATCATAGGAGGCGACGAAGGCATCCATGGTGTGACAGCTGCTGCAGAATTCACGGTCGGACGTCGCCTGGAGGGCGGTCTCGGTGACCATCCAGCTCCCGCTCGCCAGCCCCGCCAGGAGCAGCACGCCCCCGCTCCCGAGCAGCAGCCATGTGCGTTTCTTCATCGTTTCCTCCACAAGCCCTCGCCGTGGTCGGCGGGAGAACGGCTGCGCCCGCGGCAGCCGACGAAAACAGGGTGCAGGTCTCGTTTCCGTCGAGCTTCAAGGCGTCGCCCAGGGGCGGTGGAGTCTTGCAGTGCGCGGCGGTCGGTGAAACCTGCGACGGCTGACCGGCTCGTCCGCATGACCTTCATGCCTCCGCTGCAACGAGGGCGTCTGCTCGTTGGCGTGGCCGGGTCGAGTGCGGTGGCTCGAGCGATCGCCTGGACTATATCAATTGGATCGGGGGCGATCGCCGAGGTTCGCCGAAAATTACCGACTTGATTGCTTGGGATCATCGCTCGGGTGTTTTTACCCGGATCGCCAGACGTTGCCCGGGGTCGACTCGTTGGCTTACCCTGCCGCGCCGCGACCTCAGACCCTCTCTCCACCGATGAGCCACCGTTCTCTCCGCCACTTGCCGAGATCCATCCAGACCAAGGGCATGCTGCCATGTCGCTGAACATCGAGCTGTCGCTGATCCTCGGCGCCGTGCTGCTCGATGCGCTGCTCGGCGACCCGGTCTATCGGCTCCATCCGGTGCGCCTGCTCGGTGGCTGGATCGCGCGCTCGGAGCAGGCGTTGTTCGCGCGCGGGCTCGACGGCTATCTGGGCGGCGTCCTGCACTGGCTGCTGGTGGTCGGTGGCGCGCTTGCCGCCTGGTGGGGCGTGCGCCTCGGGCTGGCGGCGCTGCACCCGCCGCTCGCGCTCGGCTGGGATCTGTTCATCGCCTACAGCCTGCTCTGCACCCGTGACCTGCTCGAACACGGTCGGCGGGTGCTGGCGCCGCTCGTCGCCGGCGACCTGCCCGGCGCGCGCGCGCAACTGGCGATGCTGGTGGGGCGGGATGTCGAGCCGCTCGGCACCGACGGGGTGACGCGCGCGACCATCGAGAGCCTGTCGGAGAACCTCACCGACGGCGTGCTCACCCCGCTGTGGGCGCTCTGTCTGTTCGGGGTGCCGGGGCTGGTGGTGGTCAAGGCCGTCTCCAGCCTCGACTCCATGGTCGGCTATCGCAACGAGCGTTATCGCCGCTTCGGCTGGGCCGGTGCGCGCTCGGACGATCTGGTGCACTGGCTCCCGGCCCGGCTCTCGCCGCTGGTGGTCGCGCTTGCCGCGGTGCTGCTGCGCGAGCACCCCGGGTTGGCGCTGCGCGCGGCCTGGCGCTATCACGCGCTGCTGCCGAGCCCGAACTCGGGCTGGAGCGAGGCGGCCTGTGCCGGGGCGCTGCGGGTGCGGTTGATCGGACCGGTGTGGTCCGGCGGGCGACTGGTCACCGATCGCTTCCTCGGCGATCCGACGTGGCCGGCGGCGCTCGGCGCCGTCGATCTGCGGCGTGCGCTGCGGCTGCTGGGGTGGAGCTCGGTGGTGGCGCTCGCCTTTGGGTTGGGGTTTGCGGCGCTGGGCTGAGGCCGCTCAGCCCGACTCCAGACGGAAGATCACCGGCACCGTGAGCTGTGCCGCGACCGCGCGTCCGGCCTGCCAGGCCGGTGCGAAGCGCCAGCGCTCGACCGCGCGCAGTGCGGCGTCGTCGAGCAGGCGATGGCCGCTGCTCTCGATCAGGGTGGTGGCGCCGACCCGCCCGTCGGCGCCGACCGCGACCCGGATCAGCACCCGACCCTCGACCCCCTGGCGACGCGCCAGTCGCGGGTAGCGCGGCGGTGGGTTGCCGGCGAGGGGGCGAGCCGGACGGTCGGTGCCGGTCTGCTCGGCGCGTCTGCTCGGGGTCACGTCCGCATGCGTCGTCGAGCTGGGGCGTGCGGGCGCGACGGGCGTCGCCGACTCACTTCGAGTCGGCGGCGGTGGTGGAGGGGGGGGCTTGGCGCTCGCGCGTGGCGCCGCGATACTCGGCTCTGGCTCTGGCTCTGGCTCTGGCTCTGGCTCTGGCTCTGGCTCTGGCTCTGGCTCTGGCTCTGGCTCTGGCTCTGGCGCTGGCGCTGGCGCTGGCGCTGGCGCTGGCGCTGGCGCTGGCGCTGGCGCTGGTTGGGTGAGCGTCGGTTCGGCGCTCGCTGGTGCCGCGTCGGCGATGTCGGCGGGTGCGTCGGGCGTTCCTCTACCCTGGAGCGAGAGCCGGATCTCGCCCGTCCCGAGCGCCGGTTCGCGCAGCGGCGGCAGCAGCCAGGCGAGGGCCAGGTGCGCGCCCAGCGCCAGGATCAGCGCCACGCCCCACAGCAGGCGGGTCGTCGTCCGGCTCATGGCGACTCCCGGGTGATCAGCGAGAGCGCGTCGACCCCCTGCGCGCGCAATATCGCGAGTAGATCGAGCAGGGTTCCGCTCGGGGTGTCGGCGTCGGCCTCGACGGCGATCGCGCGCCCCGGCTCGTCCGCCACGCGTGCGGCGATCTCCGCGTCCAGCTCCGCACGGGTGATCGGCACGCCGGCGAGGGCGAGCCGGCCGTCGGCGGCGAGTACGAGCCGCAGGCGGCCATCGGGCAGGCGCTCGCCCGGCGCGGCCTCGGGGGGCGTGACCGGTAGCGGCGAGGGTGGCTCGAGGGTGCCGACCAGGAGGAAGAACACCAGCAGCAGGAGCACGACGTCGACCAGCCCGCTCATCGGGTCGCGCTGGCGTCTGCGGGGTGGTCCGGGGATCTGCATCCGTGTGCCCTCAGGGCTCGATCAGGGCGAGCTGTTGTGCGCCAGCCAGGCGCGCCAGGTCGGTCATCTGGACCAGGGTCTGGAGCGGTGTCTCGCGCTCGGGGACGATCACCAGCGTGCTGCCCGGTTCCGCGGCGAGCCGCGCGCGCAGCCGTGTCACCAGTGCATCGTGCGGGCAGGGCACGCCGTCGAGCCGCAGCCCGCCGTCGGCGGCGACATCGAGTCGCAGCGTGGTCGCGACGCTGTCGGCGGTGCCGCCGTCACGGGTCTCGATCGGCAATTGTTGCAGTGGGTCGAGTCGGGCGGCGAGCAGGAAGAAGAGCAGCAGCAGGAAGACCACGTCGACCAGCGGCGCGAGTCCGATGCCGCGACCGCGGCGGCGCAGCGGCTCAATGTGCATCGGCCACCGGCATGGTGAACAGCCGGGTCAGGGCGTCCTCGGTGTCGTGACGCGCGCGCTCGATGATCGCCTCCAGCCAGTGCAGCGCCGCGGCGGCGGGGATGGCGATCGCCAGGCCCGCGGCGGTGGTCAGCAGCGCCTCCCAGATGCCCCCGGCGAGCAGCGCCGGGTTGGCCTGTCCGCCGGCCTGCTCGAGGGTGCGGAAGGCCTCGATCATGCCGAGTACGGTGCCCAGCAGTCCGAGCAGCGGCGCCAGGGTGACGATGGCGTCGAGTCCGCGCAGATGGGCGTTGAGCCGCTGCTGCTGGGCCGCCGCCTCGCGCAGCACCTCCTCGCGCAGCTGCTGCGGGGTGCGCCCGCCGTCCGCCAGTCCGTCGATGGCCACCGCCAGCACCGCGGCGATCGGTTGAGGGGCGGGGGCGAGCGCGCCGCGCGCCTCGTCGAGCCGTCCGGCGGCGCAGGCGGCGAGCGTCGGCGCGATGAAGGCGCGCGCGCCGACCCGCAACCGCGCGAACTGCAGCAGCTTGAACAGCACCAGGGTGAGCGCGAGCAGCGAGAGCGCGCACAACACCAGCATCACCGGGCCGCCGGCACGGACGAATTCGAGCGCGGCCTGTGTGGCGGCAGAGAGCTTGGCGAGATCCATGTCGACGGGCGCCTCCAGGCGGTGTTGCTGGGCGGGGCGGTGGATCTCGGGGGAGGGACTGGACGGTTGGCACGACCGGCCCGGTGAGCGGACGCCGGGGCCGGGCAGGGCGCCAGTGGGTCCCACCCTCGGCACACCCCGTCCGACGGTCAGGCGATCGGTGTCTCGATGGCAGGTCTCCTGGCTCGCGGGTCGGGGTCGGGCGCCCGGCCTTCCCGGTCCGGCGCGGACCAGTGGCGTCATGAGGGGGCGCGGACTCGCCGCTGACAGTTGCGGGGGCAGCCACGGCCTTGGCCCGAACGGGCCGCACCGTGTTCCCTTTTGATCCCCTCGCGGGGAACCATCGCTGGCCGAGCATCATACCGCCGGTCGAGGGCGAGTCAAGCGGTTAGCCGCCAGCCGCCAGTCGCCAGCTGCCAGCGACCAGCCGCCAGCTGTCAGCCGTCGGTGGATTGTGAGTCACCGGGGCAAAGAGACCGTGTTGCCCGTCAATCGTCGGCCATGCGCGCTGGCCCTCCCGACCGGAGGCTGTCAGCTGGCCGCTGGTTCGAACCGCAAGGGAAGGGAAAGGCAGTCGGCCATCGGTTCATGACACCGCTACCCTCCACTGTCGGCTGATTGCGAACCGCCAGCCTCCGGCTTTCAGCCTCCAGCGGGGAAGCTTGGCGCCGGTGGCTAGCGGCTGGTGGCTGGCAGCTGACGGCTGGTGGCTATCAGCTATCAGCCTGCCTCCAGCCGTCCCTGGTCGAGTCGGTAGTGGCGGGTGGCGAGGGTCTGGCGCAGTGGGGTGTCGTGGCTGACCAGCACCAGGGTCTGATCGAGGTCGGCGAGGATCTGCAGGAGACGGGCACGGGTGGGGTCGTCGAGCGCGTTGGTCGGCTCGTCGAGCAGCAGCACCTCTGGCTCCATGGCGAGCACCGCGGCGAGGGCGACCAGACGACGCTCACCACCGGAGAGACGGTGGGTGACGCGGTCGCGCAGGTGTTCGAGCCCCAGTCGGGCGAGGGTGCGCTCGACCGTCGCTCGGGCCTGCGCCGGCGACTGACCGAGGTTGCGTGGACCGAAGGCGATGTCCTCGACCACCGTGGGACAGAACAGCTGGTCGTCGGCGTCCTGGAACACCAGCCCGGCGCGCCGACGTACCGCATGGAAGTCGTGCTCGACGCGGCGGGGTGCGCCGAAGGCGACCAGGGTGCCGGCGGCGGGGCGCAACAGCCCGACCATCAACTGCAACAGGGTGCTCTTGCCCGAGCCGTTGGCACCATGGACGGCGATCCGTTCACCGGACCGGATCGTCAGCTCGACCCCGCTGAGTACCGGCGGTCGGCCAGGATAGGCGAAGTGGATGTCGGTGAGTCTGAAGAGTGGATCCATCCGGGATGCTCGAATACGGAAGATGGGGAACGCTATCAGCTTCCAGCTTCCAGCTTCCAGCTTTCAGCCGCCAGCCGCCAGCTACCAGCCGCCAGCCACCGGCGCCAAGCTTCCCCACTGGAGGCTGGTAGCTGGAAGCTGGCAGCCCGCAACCAGCCGCTAGCTATCAGCCACCGGCGCCAAGTTTCCCCCACTGGAGGCTGGGAGCTGGAAGCTGGCAGCCCGCAATCAGCCGCCAGCCGCCAGCCAGTGGCGCCGAGTTTCCCCGCTGGAGGCTGGGAGCTGGAAGCTGGCGGCTCGCAATCAGCCACCAGCTTGCACGAACCCCGGGCAACTGGCAGATTGACCGATTGTTTTCCAGCCAGCCATCGCCACCTCGATCCGCGCGCCTCAGCATGACAGCCACCATCGTCCCGATCCATTCCGATCTGCCCCGTCCCGAACACGGCGGGCGGCTGCGTCAGGCCGCCGCGCGCTACGACATCCCGCTGACCGACTGGCTCGATCTCTCGACCGGTATCAACCCCAATGCCTGGCCGGTGCCGCCGCTGCCGCGTGCGCTCTGGGCGCGCTTGCCCGAGACCGGCGATGGGCTGGAGCAGGCGGCGGCGAGCTATTACGGCGCTTCCGGCGCGCTCGCGCTCGCCGGCTCGCAGGCGGCGATCCAGGGCCTGCCGCAGCTGCGCGCGCCCTGTCGGGTCGGGGTGCCCGAGGTCGGCTACCAGGAGCACGCCCATGGCTGGCGGCGGGCCGGTCACCAGTTGGTGCGCCTGCCCGATGGCGATCCGCGTGGCCGGATCGAGGCCGACGCCGCCGAGCCGCTCGACGTGCTGGTGGTGATCAACCCCAACAACCCCACCGGGCGGCGCTGGTCGCGCGAGACCCTGCTGAGTTGGCATGCGGCGCTGGCCGCACGCGGCGGCTGGCTGGTGGTCGACGAGGCCTTCATGGATGCCTCCCCCGAGCACAGTCTGCTCGATGCGGTCGGCCGACCGGGTCTGGTGGTACTGCGCTCGCTCGGCAAGTTCTTCGGTCTGGCCGGGGCGCGGGTGGGTTTCGCCTGGACCGAGGCGCAGCTGCGCCAGCGCCTCGACGCCTGGCTCGGTCCCTGGACGCTGTCGGGACCGGCGCGCGAGCTGGCGCGCCTGGCGCTGCTCGATACCGCCTGGCAAGGCTCGGCACGGTTGGCGCTGGCGCGCGACTCGGCGCGACTGGCGGCGTTGCTCGATCGTCACGGGCTGACGCCGAGCGGTGGCAGCGCGCTCTTCCAGTGGGTGCGGACCCCGGCAGCGGTACGTCTGCACGAGGCGCTCGCCCGCCAGGGCATCCTGGTGCGCTTGTTCGAGCAGCCGTCGAGTCTGCGCTTCGGTCTGCCCGGGGACGCGGCCCAGTGGCGCCGCCTGGAGCGTGCGCTGGCCGGACTGGCGGTGTCCGAGGGTGCCTTCGCGTGAGGCCGTTGTGGCTGAGCGTGCCCGCTGCCGCCGTGGTGGCGAGGGACGGGCCGGTGCGCTCGGTATGGATGACGTCGAGCGATGTACCCGCCGAACCGAGTGCGCTCGATGGCGAGCGGATCGCGTTGCCCGAGTGCGCTCCGTGCGGCGCGGTGCTCTCGGTGCACCGGCTCGACGTGCTGCTGAGTATCGGTCGACATGCCGCCGAGCGGGCGCGGCTCGCCGGGGTCGCGCGGTTGCGCGGCGAGGGTCCGTTGTTGCGGGTTGCGATACCGCCGCTCGGTGATCCCTACCCATGGCTCGCCCGGCACGGTGATCCGGTGCTGGTCGCGTTGGTGGGGTTGTGCGTCGCCGCCGGGCAGATCGGGCTGCGCGCCACCGTCGACCCGGCGGTGGCGCGCGCCGCGCGCGCCCTGCACCCGGGGGTGGCGCCCTGGCTCGATCATGCGCCGCCGCCGTGCCCGGTGCCGGTGGCGGCGCGGCGCCCGGCGCCGACACGCCCGCCGCTGGAGAT
>NZ_RHFJ01000055.1:0-19767 GCF_003718675.1 Marichromatium sp. AB32 | reverse complement strand
ATTCGCCCGTCACTCGCCGCTCGCCCGTTCGGGTGGACGCGCCCGCCGTCGCCTGTCGCCCCCCGGGGCACGGACCATCCCCTAAGGACCATAGAGACCCTGCAGACGCAATGACCAACTTCGACTTTCCCGCCTTCCTGGTGCTGGCCTCCGTGGTGACCGGCGCGATCTGGCTGCTCGACGCGCGCTGGCTTGCCCCGCGTCGCCGTGCCGCCGCCGGTGGCGCCCCGGTCAAGGAGCCGGTGGTGGTGGAGTATGCGCGCGCCTTCTTCCCGGTGATCTTCGCGGTGCTGATCCTGCGCTCGTTCGTGGTCGAGCCCTTCCGCATCCCCTCGAACTCGATGATGCCGACCCTGCTCACCGGTGACTTCATCCTGGTCAACAAGTACGCCTACGGGCTGCGTCTGCCGGTGCTCAACGCCAAGTTCGTCGACATCGGCGAGCCCGAGCGTGGCGACGTGGTGGTGTTCCGCTTCCCGCTCGACCCCTCGACCGACTACATCAAGCGGGTGATCGGGCTGCCCGGCGACGTCATCGGCTATCGCGGCAAGACCGTCTATCTCAACGGCGAGCCGGTGGCCCAGCTGCCGATCGGGCGCTACACTGGTGTCGGCTCCGGGCGAGAGATGACCGGCGCGCGCGAGGCCCTCGAGAGCCTCGACGGGGTCGAGCACAGCATCCTCACCCGTTCGCGCGCCCCCGATCTGCCGCCCGGCTGCCGGGTGCTCGCCTTCGGTTCGGTCAAGGTGCCGGAGGGGCAGTACTTCGTGATGGGTGACAATCGCGACAACAGCAACGACAGTCGCTGCTGGGGCTTCGTCCCGGAGGAGAATCTGGTCGGCAAGGCGTTCGGCATCTGGATGCACTGGGACGGTGCCCGCGACGGCCTGCCGATCGCCTGGTCGCGACTCGGCGACGGAATCGACTGAGGTGCGAGCGATGCCGACACGCAGATGCACGACGCCCGCCCGCCGGCAAGCTGGGGCCGGGATCCTCTCCTTCACGATCCTGGTCGGGCTGGCGGCCTTCTTCATCACCCTGCTGCTCAAGCTCGGGCCGATCTACATGCAGAACCTGACCATCCAGTCGGTGATGGACGGGCTCGAGGATCCGGTCGAGCCGGTGGGCAGGAATCCGCGCAAGATCACCGACTATCTCATGCGCAATCTCGACATCAACGGGATCACCTCGGTCTCGGCGCAGGAGTTCGTCATCAAGCGGACCGATGCCGATCGATTCAGCGTGGTCCTCGAGTATGAACGTCGCACGCATCTGTTCTTCAACGTCGATGTCGTGCTCACGTTCCACAATCAGGTGGAAATCAGCACTCAGTGAATGCAGACCCCAGACGGCTGGCCCGTGTGCTCGGGCACGAGTTCGCCCGCCCCGAACTGCTCGAACAGGCCCTGACGCACCGCAGCGTCGGCCCGAACAACAACGAACGTCTCGAATTCCTCGGCGATGCCCTGATCGGGCTGCTGATCGCCGAAGCGCTCGGCCATCGCTTCCCCGAGGCCGACGAAGGCACGCTCAGCCGTCTGCGCGCGAGCCTGGTCAAGCGCGAGTCGCTGGCCAAGCTCGCCCGCGGCATCGAGCTGGGCGACTACATGCGCCTGGGGGCGGGGGAGCTGCGCACCGGCGGTCACGCCCGCGACTCGATCCTCGCCGATGCCCTGGAGGCGGTGCTCGGCGCCGTCTATCTCGACGGTGGCTTCGCCGTGGCCAATACCGTGGTGGCCAAGCTGTTCGCCGAGCGCCTCGAGCAGACCAGCATCGACCGTTCCGGAAAGGACCCCAAGACCCGGCTGCAGGAGTTCCTCCAGGCCCACAAGCGGCCGTTGCCGGGCTATACGGTGATCACCATCGAGGGTGATCAGCATGCACAATCCTTCACCGTGGTCTGTGCGCTCGGCGATGCCGATCTGACCACCCGAGGCACCGGCACCAGCCGGCGCCGTGCCGAACAGGCGGCCGCCGAGGCCATGCTGGAGATCCTCGAACATGAATGACGCCATCACCGGTCGCTGCGGCACCGTCGCCATCGTCGGGCGCCCCAACGTCGGCAAGTCGACGCTGCTCAACCGCATCCTCGGTCAGAAGCTCGCGATCACCTCGCACAAGGCGCAGACCACGCGCCACTCCATCCTCGGGGTCAAGAGCCGCGCCGAGGGACAGATCCTGTTCGTCGACACCCCGGGCATCCATCGTCGCGGCGAGAGTGCGCTCAACCGCTATCTCAACCGTACCGCGCGCGCCGCGCTCGCCGACACCGACCTGATCCTGTTCGTGGTCGAGGCGCTGCGCTGGACCGAGGAGGACGAGCAGGCGCTCGCCGCCGTCGCCCGCGCCGGGGTCGAGTGCATCGCGGTGATCAACAAGGTCGACCGGGTCGAGGACAAGGAGGCGCTGCTGCCCTTCCTCCAGACCCTGGGCGAGCGTCACGCCTTCCGCGAGCTGTTCCCGGTCTCGGCGGCGCGCGGCAGTCAGGTCGAGGCGCTGGAGCAGGCGGTGCTCGCCGCGCTCCCCGAGGGCGAGCCGATCTTCCCCGAGGACCAGCTCACCGACCGCTCGGAGCGCTTCTTCGCCGCCGAGCTGCTGCGCGAACAGCTCACCCAGCGCTATGGCGAGGAGCTGCCGTATCGCACCACGGTCGAGATCGAGCGCTTCGAGGCGGTCGACGGGCGCTATATGATCAACGCCCTGATCTGGGTCGAGCGCCCGGGACAGAAGGCGATCATCATCGGCAAGCAGGGCGAGTCGCTCAAGGCCACCGCCACCCAGGCGCGTCTGGAGATGCAGAAGCTCTTCGACTGCCCGGTCCATCTCGAGGTCTGGGTGAAGATCAAGAAGAGCTGGTCGAGCGACGAGGCCGCGCTCGCGCGGCTCGGTTACAGCGAGGACTGATCGGCGGCGGTGAGCGCCAGCGCCTCTCACGGCTTCGTCCTGCACCGGCACGACTATCGCGACACCAGCCTGCTGGTCGAGCTGTTCTGTGTCGGTCGCGGGCGGCTGCCCGCGGTCGCCCGCGGCGCGCGGCGCGCGCGCTCGGGCGGACGCGCCGCGCTGCTCCAGCCCTTCCAGCCGCTGTGGCTGGAACTCGGCGGGCGCGGCGAGGTGCGCACCCTGACCCGGGTCGAGGCCGTGGGCCGACCCTATGCGCTCGCCGGTCGGGCGCTGCTCTGCGGTTTCTATGTCAACGAGCTGCTGTTGCGTCTGCTCGGTCGCGAGGACCCGCACGATGCGCTGCTCGACGACTACCAGGTCGCGCTCGCGGCACTGGCCGCGGGGGACGACCTCGAGCCGGTGCTGCGCCGCTTCGAGCTGCGCCTGCTCGATGCCCTGGGGTATGGCCTCGCGCTCGATGTCGAGACCGCCACCGGTCGGCCGGTGCGCGCCACCGCCGACTATGTCTTCGAGCCCGAGCAGGGGCTGCGCGCGGCCACCGCCACCGATGACCCGCGACTGTGCTGCCGTGGCGCCACCCTGCAGGCGCTCGCCGCCGACGCCGCGCCGGCCGACGCCGCGCCGGCCGACGCCGAACGCGCGCGCGAGGCGCGGGCGCTGCTGCGCGCCATGCTCGCCCCGCATCTCGGCGAACGTCCGTTGCGCACCCGCGCGCTGTTCCAGCAGTGGTATGGCGGGCGCGAGCGTTCATCCCCACACTAGATTGAGTGGCGACGCCGGTCATGGCGCCGCCTTCCCGACCGTACGAAGCGAGGAGAAATCCCTTGAGCACGCATGCCAACGAGGTGCTGCTGGGCGTCAACATCGATCACGTCGCCACCGTGCGCCAGGCGCGCGGCACCCGCTACCCCGAGCCGATCCAGGCGGCGCTGGTCGCCGAGCAGGCCGGGGCCGACGCCATCACCCTGCACCTGCGCGAGGACCGTCGTCACATCCAGGACCGCGACGTCGAGCTGCTGCGCGGCATCCTGCAGACGCGGATGAACCTGGAGATGGCCGCCACCGCCGAGATGGGCGAGATCGCCGCCCGGCTGCGCCCGCACGATTGCTGTCTGGTCCCCGAGCGACGCGAGGAGCTGACCACCGAGGGCGGACTCGACCTGATCGCCAATCAGGCCCATCTCACCGATTTCTGCGCCCGTCTGGCCGAGGCCGGGGTGCGGGTGTCGCTGTTCGTCGACCCCGAGCCGGCACAGCTCGACGCGGCGCGCGCCATCGGCGCCCCGGTCGTCGAGCTGCATACCGGCCACTATGCCGATGCGCAGACACGCGAGACCCGCGCCGAGGCGCTGGCGCGCATCGAGCGCGCCGTCGATCACGGTCTGTCGCTGGGCCTGCAGGTCAATGCCGGGCACGGGCTCGACTACGACAACGTCAAGCCGATCGCCGCCATCCCCGGCATCACCGAGCTCAACATCGGTCATGCGATCATCGCCCGCGCGCTCTTCTCCGGACTCGATCGCGCGGTGCGCGACATGCGTGCACAGATCGCCGTGGGCAGCCGTCGCTGAGAGGCATGCGCCGTCGGGGGAGGGCGCTCGGCGTGCCCGATCGACATGACCCTTTCGATCGGAACATGCCCGACGTCGTTCCCCGACCTCGATCTGCGGGCTAGACTGTGCCGCGGGAAAATACTCCCGTCAGCCAAAGCCAAGAGCCATGTCCGCAGATACCCTGATCTTTTTGCTTGCCATCGATCGCGGGGTGGGCCCCGCGCCTCTGACCCGTCATCGCCCGAAGGCGGCCGTTCCCTTCGGTGGCAAGTTCCGGGTGATCGACTTCGCGCTGGCCAACTGTCTGCACTCCGGGCTGCGTCAGGTCCTGGTGATCACGCAGTACAAGAGTCACTCATTGCACAAACACCTGCGCGATGGCTGGTCGATCTACAACCCCGAACTCGGCGAGTTCATCATCCCGGTGCCGGCGCAGATGCGCGACGGCAAGCACTGGTACGCCGGGCCCTTCGACGCGATCCGCCAGAATCGCAACCTGATCGAGCGCAACCGCGCGCGCCAGGTCCTCGCGCTCGATGGCAGCGCCGTCTATCGCATGGACTACAGCGAGATGGTGCACGCCCATGTCGACGCCCGCGCCGAGGTCACGGTGGCGGTGCGCGAGGTCGATCCCGGCGCGCCGCCCTCGCAGACCCAGGCCCGCGTCGAACTCGACGAGCACGACCGCATCGTGCGCATCCTGCCGGCCGAGCGCGCCGGTGAGATCACCGGCGAGCGCGCCTTCGAGACCATGGGCGTCTATGTCTTCGATCGCGGCTGGCTGTTCGATGCCTTCGCTCGCCGCGAGAGCGCCGATGCCGAGGTCGGCCCGCTGCCCCCGGATCGTCATCTCGCCAAGGACGTGCTCGCCCATCTCACCCAGAGCCACCGGGTGCGCGCCTATCGCTTCGGTCAGGAGCGCGGGCGCGTCACTCCGGATCGCTACTGGTGCGATCTCTCCTCGGTCGATGCCTACTATCGCGCCAACATGGCGCTGTTGCGCCCGCAGCCGCCGCTCGATCTCTACCAGGACGACTGGAACATCCGCACCGCCCAGGGGCAGTATCCGCCGGCGCGTACCGTGCCCGGCGCGCGCAGCGGCAACGAGGGGGTGTTCGTCAACTCGATGCTCGCCGCCGGCACCGTGATCAGCGGCGGTGGGGTCAATCACTCGATGCTGTTCCCCTGCGTGCGCGTCGGTGACAGCGCCATCGTCGAGGAGGCGATCCTGTTCGACGGCGTCGAGGTCGGCGCCGAGGCCCATCTGCGCAACTGCATCGTCGAGAAGGGCGTGGTGGTGCCGCCGGGCGAGCAGGTCGGCATCGATCCCGAACGCGATCGCGAGCGTTTCGATGTCTCGGAAGAGGGCATCGTGGTGGTGTCCAGGGACGTCGAGTGGTAGCGGCGGCCACGCCGCAGACGGTCTATCGGACCCTGCTCGCGGCCCATGGCCCCCAGGGATGGTGGCCGGCCGAGACCCCGTTCGAGGTCATGGTCGGCGCCATCCTCACCCAGAACACCAGCTGGCGTAACGTCGAGCGCGCGCTCGACCAGGTCCGCGCCGAGACGGCGTTGAACGCCGAGGCGCTGCTCGCGCTCGATCCGGCGCGGCTGGCCGAGCTGCTGCGGCCCAGCGGCTACTACAGGGTCAAGACCCGACGCCTGCAGGGATTCTGCAAGCGCTATCATGCCGCTGGCGGTCTCGAGCCGCTCGCCGCGCTCGCCACCCCGAGGCTGCGCGAGTGGCTGCTGGCGACCCCCGGCATCGGCCCGGAGACCGCCGACGACATCCTGCTCTATGCCTTCGCGCGCCCGGTGTTCGTGGTCGATGCCTATACCCGGCGACTGTTCTCGCGGCTCGGGTTGCTCGGCGGTGACGAGGACTACGAGACCATCCGCCGCTGGTTCGAGCGGGCGCTGCCGGACGATGTCGCGCTGTTGCAGGAGTATCATGCGCTGATCGTGGCGCACGCCAAGCATGCCTGCCGGACCAGGCCGGTCTGTGCGGGGTGTGCGCTGCGGGCGTGCTGTCCGTCATCGAAACCGACCCAGGTGAGCTGAGACGAGGATTGCGAGACCATGCCGCGAGTCGATAACCACACCTTCTACGATGACGCACTCAAGACCCACGGCACCAATGCCGAAGGGGTGCAGTGGATCTCCGAGGAGACCCAGCGGGTACGTTTCCGGGTGCTGCGCGAGTTGCTGCCCGAGGACCTCTCCAGCGTCGAGCTGGCCGATGCCGGCTGTGGTTTCGGCGACTTCCTCGTCTATCTGCGCGAGCGCGACCAGACGCCGGGGCGCTATCTCGGTCTCGACGTGATGGCGCCGATGATCGAGACGGCGCGCGCGCGCACCGGCTGCGAGATCCGCCAGTGCGACGTGCTCCAGGATCCGCTGCCCGAGGCCGATTACTACGTCTGCAGCGGCGCCATGAACATCCTCACCTGGGATGAGACCCAGAGCTTCATCCGCAACTGTCTCGCCGCCAGCCGTCGCGGTTTCGTGTTCAACCTGCTCAAGGGCCGCGACACCTCGCTCATCTACAATTGCCGCCGACCCACCGAGATCCAACAGCTCGCTGATACCTTGAATGCGACCATGAGGGTGCGTGAGGGTTATCTGGCGGGGGATTTCAGCGTATTGCTCGAACACTGCTGACTCGATGCATTGAGATCGATCTGATCGCTGTTGACGCCATCGACCGATGTTGGGTTGCTGAAAAACAGCAACCCAACCTAAATCGCTATGTCATCTCGCAGGTTGAGTTGCCCGTTCCTCACCCTCTCATCGCAACAAAACAGCGTTTAGCGCATCCAAGGTTTCAATCCTTGTTGTATGGGTTGAGCATTGCGGCCGTGCTCGCCCATCTCTACCCGGCAGCGATCCCTGCGTTTCAATCCTTGTTGTAATGGATTGAGCATTGCGGCGCGCGCGCGCACGAGGACGCCGAGAACCCCGACTGGTTTCAATCCTTGTTGTAATGGATTGAGCATTGCGGCGCGCTGACGGTGGCGACATGAGCACCCTGCTCCCGCCGTTTCAATCCTTGTTGTAATGGATTGAGCATTGCGGCGCACCCCTGAGCTAACCCGAGAGGGAACCCGTACGTTTCAATCCTTGTTGTAATGGATTGAGCATTGCGGCATGAGCATGAGCACGAGACCGACCGATCGAGACGGGTTTCAATCCTTGTTGTAATGGATTGAGCATTGCGGGTCGGGTGATGGGTTTTTCTGGGAGCAGACAACGAAGTTTCAATCCTTGTTGTAATGGATTGAGCATTGCGGCTCCCCCCTCAAGCCTGAATCCCTCCCCTTTTTGCGGTTTCAATCCTTGTTGTAATGGATTGAGCATTGCGGCGGCGCCCGCTGCGCCGGTCGCCAGTCCTCGGCCAGGTCCGGTTTCAATCCTTGTTGTAATGGATTGAGCATTGCGGCGCAAATTCCCTAAAAAGCATTTTGAATCAAGCGCTTGGTCTTTTCTGCCGAGGCTCTTGAGTGGCGAAAAATAGATGCCTTGCACCGATGTATGCCCTGTTTTCTCGCTGTCTGACATTGACACTTTTGATTTTATGTCTTTTTTATCAGAAGGTTGCGTCAGTGGCGTTGGGGGTCGGTGATATTTTTTGCTCAGCAGTCTGAGTCGAGGTCGCTGCGGGCAGTGGTATTGCCGTGGCCCGATAATATCAAGTCGGTGCGATCGGTGTCCTCTGTGTGTGCGCTTCGGATGTGCGGCAGTGGCCAGGGTGGGCGGGGCGTTCGCCCGGGCAAAGGCCCGGACGTCCATAGTAGACTTATCCCTTTTGGCGGGAAGATACCGTGTTGCAACTTGTGGCGATCGCCGGGGGCGGCGCGCTCGGGGCGTTGTCGCGCTTCTGGATCTCGACCGGCGTCTACCGGGTGCTGGGGCGTGACTTCCCCTGGGGCACCCTGGCGGTGAACGTGATCGGCTCCTTCCTCATGGGGCTGCTGTTCGTGCTGCTCACCGAGCGGCTGGCGGTGGCGGCCGAGTGGCGCGGCGCCGTGCTGGTCGGGTTTCTGGGGGCCTTGACGACCTTCTCGACCTTCTCGATCGAGACCCTGAACCTGATCGAGCAGGGGGCGCTGTTGCGCGCCACCCTGAACGTGGGCGCGAGCGTCGGGGTCTGCGTGTTGCTGTGCTGGGCGGGCATCGCCCTGGGGAGGTCACTGTGAGTCAGAACGAAGCGATCATGGTGCGGGTCTATCTCGCCGAGTCCGATCATGAGCTCAAACCCCTGGTGCACGCCCTGCGCGACGAGCTGGGGGTGCGCGGGGTGACGGTGCTGCGCGCGATCGAGGGCTATGGTCCCTCGGGGCGCGCCCACGCCGCCTCGCTGATCGATCTGTCGCTCGATCTGCCGCTGGTGGTGGAGTTCTTCGATGCCCCCGAACGTGCCCGTGCGGCGATCGCCCGAATCCGTAATCAGGTGAAACCGGGGCACATCGTGTCCTGGCCGGTCACCGTCGAGTCCTGAGACCCAAGGAGACTACATGCTAGACCCACGACTGTTGCGCAACGATCTCGCGCGCGTCGCCGAGCTGCTCGCCCGTCGCGGCGTGACCCTGGACACTGCCCGTTTCGAGCAGCTCGAACAAGAGCGCAAGCGGCTGCAGGTCGAGGCCCAGACGCTGCAGACCGAGCGCAACACCCGCTCCAAGTCGATCGGCAAGGCCAAGGCCGCGGGTGAGGATATTCAGCCGCTGCTCGCCGAGGTCGCCGACCTGGGTGATCGGCTCAAGGCCGCCGAGCAGGCGCTGACCGAGTGCCAGGGCGAGATCGAGTCGATCGCGCTGGGGCTGCCGAACCTGCCCGACGACAGCGTGCCGGACGGGCGCGACGAGGCCGACAACCGCGAGGAGCGGCGCTGGGGCGAGGTGCCGAGCTTCGACTTCACCCCGCTCGATCACGTCGACCTGGGCGCGCGCAACGGCTGGATGGACTTCGATCTCGCCGCCAAGGTGACCGGCTCGCGCTTCGTCACCCTGTCCGGGCCGATGGCGCGGCTGCATCGCGCGCTGATCCAGTTCATGCTCGACGTGCACACCACCGAGCACGGCTACACCGAGACCTATGTCCCCTATCTGGTCAACGCCGACAGCCTCTACGGCACCGGTCAACTGCCCAAGTTCGAGGAGGATCTGTTCAAGGTCCCCGGCGAGCGCGATCTCTATCTGATCCCGACCGCCGAGGTGCCGGTGACCAATCTGGCGCGCGACTGCATCTTCGAGGCCGATGAGCTGCCGCGCCGCTGGGTCGCCCACACCCCCTGCTTCCGCAGCGAGGCCGGTTCCTACGGCAAGGACACCCGCGGGATGATCCGTCAGCACCAGTTCGAGAAGGTCGAGCTGGTGCAGGCGGTGCCCGAGGCCGAGTCCTTCGCCGCGCTCGAGGCCCTCACCGGGCACGCCGAGTCGATCCTGCAACGGCTGGGGCTGGCCTATCGGGTGGTGACCCTGTGCACCGGCGATCTCGGCTTCTCCTCGCGCAAGACCTACGACCTGGAGGTGTGGCTGCCGGGTCAGCAGGCCTATCGCGAGATCTCCTCGTGCAGCAACTTCGGCGACTTCCAGGCGCGGCGGCTGCGTGCGCGCTGGCGCAACCCCGAGACCGGCAAGCCCGAGCTGCTGCACACCCTCAACGGCTCCGGGCTGGCGATCGGTCGCACCCTGGTGGCGGTGCTCGAGAACTACCAGCTCGCCGACGGTCGGGTGAGCGTGCCCGAGGCGCTGCGCCCCTACATGGGCGGTCTCGAGGTGCTCGGCTGAGTCCGGGCGCGCCGCCTCAGCGCGTCTGCGGGATATAGACGTAGGCGCGCGCCACCCCGGCGCCGACGATCTCCAGTGCCTTGCTGTCGTAGAAGTGCCCGAGCGCGGCGAGTGCGCCCGCCGGGTAGTCGCCGAGATCGACCTGATTGGCGGTGACCCGGTAGCGGCCCTCGCCGGGCGGCAGCTGCAGATAGACCGCGCAGGGGTTGGAGGTACAGGTGCCGGTGTCGCCCGGCGCCAGGGTGATGCTGCCCCAGTCGGTGACATGGCGGGTGGCGGTGGCGCAGCCGACGAGGCTTGCGACCAGGACGAGAACGACAGGTCCGGCGCCGCAGACGGCGCGTGCGGGCTGATGCATGACGGGCTCCGGCCGGTTGCGACCGGCGCGTGTTCGGCAGGTGTCGTCAAGCATAGCGGCGGCGTCGCCGGCTGTCCCCGAGGTTCGTCGATGATGTACTGCTCGGGTGGGGACGCCCCATTTGATCAATGCCCTTGCGCCCGTCAGAATGCGGGTTCCGATGAGTCGCCCCGGGGTGGGGCACGTGGGCACGGATGTTGTTCTATGCTGATCGCCCAAGGGTCAGGGAGACGGAGCCGTGGCGCATGCTCGGTCGCGACCCCTCCCTCCGCCCGTCGCATGTCTGTCTCGCCCCCTAACCGAGCACGATGAGAAAAGGTTCCAGTCTCCGTTGTCCCGCCATCCCGAGCCGTCCATGAAGTCGATCGATGCCTGGGCATGTCTCGATGCCCTCGAGTGTGCGATCGCGGTGATCGATCCCGAGGGGCGGGTGCTCTACAGCAACCGTCAGCAGCGCGCGACCCTGCCGCTCGGTGTCTGGGCGGTGCCGGAGGGGCCTGGCCAGGTGCTCGATCAGGCGCGCCAGGGGGTCCGTGAGGTCTGCCAGGGGCGGCGCGCCGACTTCTCGCTCGAATACGTCTTGCCGCTCGAGGGCGAGACCCGCTGGCTGAGTCTCGGCGCCCGTCTGCTGAACGATGGCGAGGAGGCCGAGCGGCAGGTGCTGGTCGCCCATCGCGATGTCTCCGCATATCGGCTGACCGAGCAGGCACTGGCGCTCACCCAGGGGCAGCTCGGCAGCGTGCTCGACAACTCGCCCGACCTGATCTTCTTCAAGGATGAGAACGGGCGTTATCTCGGTTGTAACCGCGCGCTCGGCGCGCTGGTCGGTCGCGAGCCGGCGGAGATCATCGGTCAGGATGATGAGGCGCTCTTCCCTCCCGAGGTCGCCGCGCGGGTGCGCGCCGATGATCGACTGGTGCTCGAACAGAAGCGCGCGCGCCGCTTCGACTTCTGGTACAGCGACGCGCGCGGCCAGCGCCTGCTCTTCGACGTCCTCAAGACCCCCTATCACGGTCCCGACGGAGAGCTGCTCGGGGTGATGGGCTGCGGGCGCGATCTCAGCGCCCTGTATCGCACCCAGACGCTGCTGAGCGAGGCGCAGGCAATCACTGCGCTGGGCAGCTGGGAACTCGACCTCGCCACCGGTCGGGTGTTCTGGTCGGCGCAGCTGCTGGCCATCCTCGGGGTCGATCCCGGGACCTTCGTCGCCAGCGAGCAGGGGCTGCTCGAACGGGTCCATGACGAGGACCGTGGCCGCGTCGCCCGGGTACTGGATGCGGCGCGGTGCGGTATTGCCACCGAGGACGTCGAGCATCGCGTGGTGCGCCCGGACGCCGGGGTGCGCTGGGTGCGCCAGCGCATCCGGATCGTGCCGGGGGATCGTGGCGAGCCGTTGCGGGTGTTCGGCTCGGTGCTCGACATCACCGAGGATCGTCGCGCCCAGGAGGCGCTGCGCCAGAGCGAGGCGCGCTACCGCGCCCTGTTCGAGGGCGCCGAGGAGGCGATGTGGGTGATCGACGGCGCCGACCTGAGCTGTCTGGCCAATCCGGCCGCGGCGCGGCTGTTCGGCTATGACAGCGCCGCCGAGCTGACCGATGTCCATCCCGGCGCGCTCTCGCCCGAGTTCCAGGCCGACGGGCGTCGCTCGGCCGACAGCAACGCCGAGGTGCTGGGGTTTCTCGCCGAGCACGGCAGCGCCCGTTTCGAGTGGCTGCACCGGCGGCGCGACGGCTCGACCTTCCCGGCCGAGGTGCGCACCCGGCGCATCGAGCTCGAGAGCGGACGGCTGCGCGTGGCGATCATCCGCGATCTCAGCGAGCAGCGCCGGCGCGAGGACATCCTGCGCCTGACCAACGCGGTGTTCGAGAACACCGCCGAGGGCATCATCGTCACCGATGCCGACGGCGAGATCGTCGCGGTCAATCCCGCCTTCACCGAGATCACCGGTTACACCCCGGAGCAGGTGCGTGGTCGCAACCCGCGACTGCTCAAGTCCGGTCGTCAGGGTCAGGACTTCTATCGTCAGCTGTGGCGCGCGCTGCTCGAGCAGGGGCGCTGGCAGGGCGAGCTGTGGAACCGGCGCAGCAACGGCGAGCTCTATCCGCAGTGGATGAGTATCAACGCCATCCGCAACCACCACGGTCAGGTGGTCAACTATGTCGCCATCTTCAGCGACATCACCGAGCGCTACCGCTCGGCCGAGGAGATCGAGTATCTCAGCAACCACGACCCCCTCACCGGCCTGCCCAACGCCCGGCTGCTGAAGCAGCGCCTGGCCCAGGCCGTCGACCTGGCGACCATCCATCGTCAGCGCCTCGGGGTCTTCTATGTCGATATCGATCGCTACAACGACGTCATCGCCAGCTACGGTCACAATGTCGCCGACACCGTGCTCTGCGTGCTCGGCGAGCGGCTGAGCGAGTCGACCGGGCTGGGCGATCTGGTGGCGCGGCTGAGCGACGACACCTTCGTCATCCTCACCGAGATCGAGGGCGAGATCTCCGCCGCCTCGGCGTTCGCCGCGCACTATCTCGCCATCTGCTGTCAGCCGATCGAGATCGCCGGTCACGGTCAGCTCACCCTCAGCGCCTCGGCCGGCGGCGCGCTCTATCCCGGCGACGGCGAGAATGCCGCCGAGCTGCTGCGCAATGCCGCCTCGGCGCTGCTCTCGGCCAAGCGCAGCGGGCGGCGCTCGATCGCCTTCTACCGCCCCGAGATCACCGCCGCGGCGGTCGAGCGCCTGGCGCTCGAGGAGGCGCTGCGCATTGCCCTGGCCGAGGAGCAGTTCGTCGTCCATTATCAGCCGCTGGTCGAGCCGCAGCAGAACGGCATCCACGCCGCCGAGGCGCTGCTGCGCTGGCAGCGTGGCGGTCAGCTGGTGATGCCCGGGGTCTTCATCGACATCATCGAGAGCAGCGATCTGGTGGTGCCGGTGGGGCGCTGGGTGATCGAGGCGGTGCTGCGCCAGATGCGGCTGTGGCGCGACGCCGGGCTGCCCGAGATCCGCGTCTCGGTCAATGTCTCCGAGCCGCAGATCACCGCCGGCGGGCTGGCCGAGACCATCGCCGACCTGCTCGAACGCTACGACATCCCCGCGCGCCTGCTCCATATCGAGCTGATCGAGCGGGTGCTGCTGCAAGACCCGGAGCGCGCCCTGGCCGAGCTGGAGCGACTGCGTGCCCTCGGTATCGGCATCTCGCTCGACGATTTCGGCACCGGTTATTCCAGCCTCAGCTATCTCACCCATTTCCCGGTCGACTTCATCAAGATCGATCGCAGCTTCATCAACGACCTCGCCACCGACGGACGCAGCCGCGCGATCGTACGCGCCATCCTGTCGATGGCGCGCAATCTCGATATCGGCACCGTCGCCGAGGGCGTCGAGGACCTTCGCCAACAACGTATCCTCACCGCCGAGGGCTGCGACCTGATCCAGGGCTATCTGATCAGCCGCCCGGTCTCGGCCAATACCCTGACGCGCATGCTCGAAGACCAGCAGCGTGCGCGAGGCCCTCGTCGCTCACCCCAGCGCGCCCTGGTCCCGACGGCGGGCTGACGTCTCCACCCCTCACTCCCAACGCACAGGAGATCGCCACATGACGACCACCTTCAGCGCCTATCGGATCGACCGTCGCGACGGCGCCCAGCAGCTCGAGTTCACCCGGCTGACCGAGGCCGACCTGATGGAGGGCAATGTCACCGTCGCGGTCGAGTACTCGACGCTCAACTACAAGGACGGGCTGGCGCTCACCGGACGCTCGCCGATCGTGCGGCGCTTCCCGCTGATCCCCGGCATCGATTTCGCCGGTCGGGTGGTGGAGTCGGGCGATCCGCGCTTCCGCCCCGGCGATCGCGTGGTGCTCAACGGCTACGGGGTGGGGGAGAAGCACTCCGGCGGCTATGCCGGACGCGCCCGGGTGCCGGGCGACTGGCTGGTGGCGTTGCCCGAGGGGCTGACCAGCCGCCAGGCGATGGCCATCGGCACCGCCGGCTACACCGCGATGCTCGCGGTGCTGGCGCTGGAGTCGCACGGACTCGAACCGGGCGCCGGCGAGGTGCTGGTGACCGGCGCCGCCGGCGGTGTCGGCAGCATCGCCGTGGCGCTGCTGGGACGGCTCGGTCATCGTGTCACCGCGGTCACCGGACGACCGCACGAGGCGGACTATCTGCGCGAGCTCGGCGCCACCGAGATCCTCGATCGCGCCGAGTTCACCCAGCCCCCGCGCCCGCTCGAATCCGAGCGTTGGGCGGCGGCGATCGATGTCGCCGGCGGGCTCACCCTGGCCAACGTGCTCAGTCGCATGCAGCGCGCCAGCGCGGTGGCCGCCTGCGGGCTGGCCGATGCGATGGAGCTGCCGACCACGGTTGCGCCCTTCATCCTGCGCGGCGTCACCCTCTACGGCATCGACTCGGTGATGGCCCCGCACGCGCTGCGCGAGCGCGCCTGGTCGCGACTGGCGCGCGATCTCGACCTCGACCGGCTCGAGACCATGACCCGCGAGGTCGACTTCGCGCAACTGCCCCAGGCCGCCGAGGAGATCCTCGCCGGACGGGTCCGCGGTCGCACCGTGGTGCGCATCCCCGAGGCCGACTGAGCCGCGCCACTGGCATCTCGCCCGCGGCGGACCCATCTCCCTACCCAATGGGGGCGCGCGGAGCGCGCCCCGTCGACCGAATCGACCACGCCGCCCAGGGACGCGCGCCGTGTGCCACCCGAGTGCCTGCCGCACTGTCGCAGACGCATCCGGCCGACCGCACCGGGCGCCGCCGCGATAGAATCGTGCATCGCCTTAAACCAATGAATTCAGCCATGAACGCTCAAGCCGCACCGGCTCCGCGCAGCGATGACGCGACCCTCGACGTCGCCGCGCTGCGCGCCCAGTTCCCCATCCTCTCCACCCAGGTCGATGGTCGCCCGCTGGTCTATCTCGACAGCGCCGCCTCGACCCAGCAGCCGCAGGCGGTGATCGCGGCGGTCAGCGATTATCACCGTAGCGCCCACGCCAACATCCATCGCGGCAATTACCGCCTCTCGCAGCACGCCACCCGGCTCTACGAGCACGCCCGCGCGGCGGTGGCGCGCTTCCTCAACGCCGCCGAACCCGCCGAGTGCGTGTTCACCCGCGGCACCACCGAGGCGATCAACCTGGTCGCCGCCACCTGGGGGCGCGCCAACCTCGGCCCCGGTGACGAGATCCTGCTCTCCAACCTCGAACACCACTCCAACATCGTCCCCTGGCAGATGGTCGCCGAGCAGACCGGGGCGCGTATCCGCGTCATCCCCATCGACGATGCCGGCGACATCGACCTCGACGCCTATCGTCGGCTGCTCTCGCCGCGCACCCGGTTGGTCGGGGTCAACCAGGTCTCCAACGCCCTCGGCACCGTCAACCCGGTGCGCGAGATCATCGAGCTGGCCCACGCGCACGGCGCCCTGGTGCTGGTCGACGGCGCCCAGTGGGTCGCCCACGGGCGCACCGACGTGCGCGCGCTCGATGCCGACTTCTACGCCTTCTCCGGCCACAAGCTCTACGGCCCGACCGGGATCGGCGTGCTCTATGCCAAGCGCGCGCTGCTCGAGGCGATGCCGCCCTACCAGGGCGGCGGCGACATGATCGAGCAGGTCAGCTTCGAGGCCACCCGCTATGCCGCGCCGCCGACCCGCTTCGAGGCCGGCACGCCCAACATCTCCGGCGCGGTGGGGCTGGGCGCGGCGATCGACTGGATCGAGTCGGTCGGCTTCGAGCGCATCAGCGCCCACGAGCAGTGGCTGCTGCGTCATGCCACCGAGCGTCTGGAGGCCATTCCCGGGCTCGCGCTCAAGGGCCGGGCGCAGCGGCGCAGCTGCGTCACCTCCTGGGTGATGGAGGCGCCGGCGATCTCCAGCCTCGACCTCGGCACCGCGCTCGACCTGCGCGGCATCTGCGTGCGCACCGGCCACCACTGCTGCCAGCCGCTGATGGAGCGGCTCGGCGTGGCGGCCACGGTGCGCGCCTCCTTCGGGGTCTACAACACCCTCGAGGAGATCGACACCCTGGCCGATGCGCTGACCGAGATCGCTGACGAGACGCGCGCGCGTCAGGCACGGGTCGCGCCCGTCGCCGAGACCGCGCTCGACTACCCGGGGCCGAGCGCCGACTCGCCCGCCGCCGCCGCCGCGCAGATCGCCGACGACTTCGAGCTGCTGCCCGACTGGCCGACCCGGCACGAATACATCATCGACCTCGGCGGTCGGCTGCCGCACCTGCCCGCGTCGATGCAGAACGCCGCGACGCATGTACAGGGGTGTCAGAGCCAGGTCTATATCGCCGCCCGCGCCATGCCCGACGACCCCGAGCGCGTCGAGTTCCTCGCCGACAGCGACGCCGAGCTGGTGCGCGGGCTGATCGCGCTGCTCCAGCAGCTCTACTCCGGGCAGCGCGCGCGCGACATCCTCGACTTCGACGCCCGCGCCTTCTTCGCCCGGCTCGGGCTCGACGGGCATCTCAGCATGAACCGGCGCAACGGACTCGAGGCGATGGTGCAGCGACTGCGTCAGGTGGCCGCGCGTCAGGTCGCGGCGGACGCCTGAGCGAATGCGTTGGCACGGGGCCGGACGGCCCCGTGCCGGGGGAGGGTGGGGCGCGCCTCAGCGCACCGCCATGATCAGCACGATAACCAGCGCCGCGACTGCGCCGAGCGGCACGATCGCCGCCGCCCAGTCACCCTTCTCGGCCTTGGGGCCGTGCTCCTGCCAGCGCTTGTAGACCGGCCAGAGATAGAACAGCATCAGCCCGAGCAGGGCCGCGGCCATGATCTTCAGGAACAGTTCCATGGTGGAGACCTCCGGCGAGACAAACAAAAGCCCCGGCGCGGGGCCGGGGCTGTTGCGGGGCGAGCAGGGTGATTACTCGTCGCCGCCCATGATGCCGAGGATCTGCAACAGGCTGATGAAGATGTTGAAGATGCTCAGATAGATGCCGTAGGTGGCCATGATGTAGTTGGTCTCCTCACCCCGCGCGATCCGGCTGGTATCGAACAGGATGAAGCCGCTCATCAGCAGGATGATGGCCGAGGAGATCGCCAGCGACAGCGCCGGCATCTGCAGGAACAGGTTCGCGATCACCGCGATCATCACCACCATCATGCCGGCGAAGATGAACCCGCCCATGAAGCTGAAGTCACGCTTGCTGCTGAGCGCGTAACCCGACAGCCCGAGGAAGATCGCGGCGGTGCCACCGAAGGCCAGACCCACGGTCTGCGGGCCGTTGGGCAGCGCCAGATACATGCTCAGGATCGAGCCCAGACCGAAGCCCATCAGGCCGGTGATCAGGAAGATCACGCCGATGCCGGCCGAGGAGTTGGCGGTGCGCGGCAGCACGAACATCCCCAGCACCATGGCCACGATCACCGAGGCCAGGTAGGTCCAGGAGGGCATCGCCAGCGCGATCGACAGCATCGCCGTCAGCGCGCTGAAACCGAGGGTCGCGGCCAGCAGCAGGTAGGTGTTCTTGAGCACCTTGTTGGCCGAGACGGCCGACGGGGCACTCTGAACGAAGGAAAAGTTGTTGTTGGCCATGTCGTGCATTCACTCCTTATGGTCGAACAGGTTGGGAAACCGAGTTGATCGCTGGGTGAGACTGATTGCGATCTCTCAAGTTCCAGAAGGATACCTGACCCGCCGCCCCGCGCAAGCCCGACCGGACTTGGGAAAACGCCCGAGTTGCGGTATCCTTCCATCCCCGCCAGATGCGGACGACCGGCGCCAACTCAAGCCGTCCCCAAAGGTCGTCTCGCGCGTGCCCCGGAGAGGTGGCTGAGCGGTCGCAAGCGACGGTCTTGAACGCGGCCCGTCACGGCGGAAAAAGTTATTGGAGGGATGGCAGAGCGGTTGAATGCACTGGTCTTGAAAACCAGCAAGGGTTAACGCCCTTCCAGGGTTCGAATCCCTGTCCCTCCGCCATATCAATCAAGCGCTTGCAGCCCATCTGCTCACGGTTCGCTTGATTCTGGAAACCCGCCTCTCGGCGGGTTTTTTCGTTTTGGGGCCGGTATGACCCGTGGGCACATGAAGCCGGTCGGTTGGGTTGGCCATCCTTGGCAAGCCAACGGCTGAGCCGTCGCTTGACGATGACCTCGATCGTCTTCTGGCGTCGATCGGGCTCGTTTGTTTGCCCGTCGCGACCGCCATCGCTGCCTCGATGACCGGTGAGCGATGGGCAACCCAACCTACGGGGCTGTCAACGCCTCGTTGAGGATTGGGCAGTCTTCTTCACTCGCCTGTCGTTGAATCGCCTCAGCCAATATCGGATTGGCTTCAGATCTTTCAATCATGCGTGCCGCAATGTATTGGTTAGAACAGGCAAGATTGGCGAGATAGCCCGCTTGTTCCTGCAGGAATTCTTCCTCACTGGGCGGGTCGGGCCAATTAGCGAAGAGGCCGCATTGGTCATAGATTGCCTGTGGGGCTTGCTCCGGTGAAATCACCGTTGGCGTCAACGGCAGATCGAAGGCAATCGACCAGAATTTTTCGATGCTTGTAGAGATTCGTTTTTTCGATGATTCAGAAAGTATGTCAGAGTAAATTTCAAGATCGTATTCCGTTTTACTAATAAGATTGAAGCTTCTTCTGTATGCGGAGTCCATGATATCCATAGGCTCTATGTATTCCGCGTATTCCGTGTATCTCGTGTATTCCATGTATTCCCTGAAGTCTGTGGATAGGGAATGATTGCTGGTTGTAGCTGTTTTAGGTATTAATGGTTTAGAGATTTCAATTCTTCTAGGAAGGGATTTTGCTAATCTGAGGTTGGAGAGTGTTAGATTGGCATTCTCGAAGTCTGTTGAATAAAAATTCGCTTCTTGAAAACTGCCCCCTTGTAGTTGTGCCTCGCTGAGATTGGCGCCCTGTAGTTGCGCCCAGTTGAGATTGGCCCCCTGCAGTTGCGCTTCCCTGAGGTCAGCCCCCTGCAGTTGCGTCCGGTGGAGGTCGGCCCCCTGCAGTTGCGCTTCCCTGAGATCGGCCCCCTGCAGTTGCGCTCCGCTGAGATTAGCCCCCTGTAGTTGCGTCCAGTTGAGATAGACCCCCTGTAGTTGCGCTCCGCTGAGATTGGCCCCCTGTAGTTGCGCCCAGTTGAGATCGACCCCCTGTAGTTGCGCTCCGCTGAGATTGGCCCCCTGAGAT